>WBUW01000048.1 GCA_008933495.1 Pseudorhodoplanes sp. | reverse complement strand
CGACCCGGTCGTTGATCAGAAGCGGAACGCCGCTGCCCGCGATCGCGGCCTTGATCGCCCGCGCGTGCGCGATCATCGCCCGCGTCGCGCCGTGCTTGTCGCGCAGTTGCAGCAGCGTGACCCCACCGGCAACCACCGCGCGGGCAAGCATCGCCAGATCGCGCCCGTTCGCACGCTCCGGATCGAGCAGGCCGTAAAGCCGCAGATCGACCATCATTTCACCTCCGCGCGATCGGCGATTTCGCCGGCGTCGAGTTCGTAAAGCGCATCGAGAAAGGCGGCCGCGAACGTGCCGGGGCCATGCGCGTCCTCGCCGGCGATCTCGCCAGCCACGCCGAATATCAGGAGCGCCGAGGCGCTCGCCAGGAAGGCGTCCTTCTCGACCGCGAGGCAGGCGGCGACCAGCGCCGACGCCGCACAGCCCATCGCGGTGATGCGCGCCATCAATGCGTGTCCATTGGCAATGCCGAAGCGACGCACCGCATCGACGACAAGATCGGTTTCGCCGGTCAGGCCGATCGCGCAATGCCGCTCGGACGCAAAGCGCGCGAGCGCTGTCGCTTCCGGCTCGGCCTGGGCAAGCGCGGCAAATTCCCGGGCATTGAGCCGGATCGCCGTCGGGTTTCGAGCCGCGAGCGTGCGCGCAAAGGCAGTGCGCGGCGCGGAAAGGTCGATCAGAACCGGATCGAGCACCCAGGGCCGGTTTTTCGCGCCGGCCCGATCCAGGGCAAGCCCGATCGCGGTGCGGCGCTCGTTGTCGAGCGTCCCGAGATTAACCAGGAGTGCATCGGCACGATCGACAAAATCGGCAATCTCCGCCGCGGCAATCGTCATCGACGGCAGCCCATTCACGGCCAGAAGCACGTTGGCCGTCAGCTCCTGCGCGACCGAATTGGTGATGCAGTGAACGCGCGGCCCCTGGCGCCGCACGCGCGCCAGAATATCGGCCGCGATCTGCGGCAATGCGCGCGCGATATCGGTCTGCGGTGGCTGCATCTCAAGCTCCCTCCGCCGGCATGACCCGGATCAGGTTCGATGGGTTGGCATTGCGCCTCTCAGCCCGGCGGACTGGCCGGGCACCCCATGAGATTGCCTCCGATACCTATTCCGGTCCGCCGCTTTGCGCAAGCGGTAGCGAGGGCTTGCCCCGGAAAATCCGGAAACGCCAGATGTGACCTTCCAGGAGTTTGTCCATCCGCTGCTCGGGCCCGACCGCGTCGCCGCCATGGTCGCGGTTGGATCAGGGGCGCACTTCTCGGCAACCCGGTGCTCTGGCTGCTGCCACGCGCGTTTCCGCTGATCATGGCGGCGGCGGGCTTCGCCATCACGATCGCTTCGGTTCCGGCAATCGTATCCGAATGCGAAACCCTGCTGTCGCTCGGCGGCACGCCTGTATCGGGGCTCGCCCTGGTATTTGCCGCGAGTGCGGTTCTCGGTGCCGTCGTTGATGCAACCGGCGATCGCTAGCTGCCGGGGCGGCGCGGATCGCCGGCTCATGGCTCGCCGCGAGCGCTCTCCGGGCCCTCGCCCTGCGCCTTATCCGCTGAGACCGCAGGAGCAAAGACACACCTTGTCAACGCGCGGCGATTTTGCTGGATTGCCGGCAAAGCCAAGGAACGGAAACCCGGCATGATTCCCTTTTTCGTCCAGATCAAATGCCAACTCGGCAAGTCCTACGAGGTGGCAAACCACCTCGCCGACGCCGAAATCGCCTCGGAAATCTATTCGACCGCCGGTGAATTCGACCTGCTCTGCAAGTTCTACGTGGAACCGGACATCGATATCGGCCATTTCGTGAACGAAAAGGTGCAGCAGATACCGGGCATCCAGGACACCCGGACCATCATCACTTTCAAGGCGTTCTGACGCCTCAGGCGGTCCCGGGCGGTCCTTCCGCCTCCTGCTGCTGGCGGCGCAGGCCGAGCTGGCGTTCACGGAATATGACGAACAGGCCGGCGCCCGCGACGATGGCGGCACCGACGAAGACGAGCGGCACCGGCACCTCGCCGAACATCAGATAACCGAAAATCAGCGCCCACAGCATCGCCGTATAGCCGAACGGCGCCACCAGCGAGATCGGAGCATGGCGGTAGCTTTCGGTCAATACGAGATGGGCGAGCCCGCCCAGAATGCCGGTTGCGATCAGCGCCGCGAGCTGGGCGGCATTCGGGGTATGCCAGCCGAGCGGCCAGGTGGCGAGGCCGGCAAGAGCGCAAATCAACGAAAAATAGAATACGATCGAGGGCGTCGTTTCGGTGTCGGTCAACCGCCGGGTCTGGATGACGGCGCCGGCATTGAAGACCGCCGCGAGAATGGCAAACAGCGCGCCGAGCGCGCTCGCACTGAGAACGAGGCCCGAATAGCGGCTAAGGTCGAGATGCGGCCACAGCATCACGATGACGCCGACAAATCCGATAACGACCGCCGACCAGCGATAAAACCGCACCCGCTCCTTCAGAAAGATTGCGGATAACGCAACGGTAATCAGAGGCGAGGAAAACGAAAAGGCCGTGGCATCGACGACCGGCAATCGCGCCAGCGAGGCGAAGTTTGAGAACATGCCGCCGATGCTGAACAGGCCGCGGCCGAGGTGACCGAGCGGACGCTTGGTGCGGACCGCATTGATCAGTTCCCCGCGCCAGGCATAGACGATCACCACCGGCACGATTGCGAAGGCCGCTCGAAAGAACACCACCTGCCCCACCGGAACCACCTCGCCGGCATAGCGCACAAGCGCCGACATCGCCGCGAACAGAATCGCGGAAATCAGCGTCAGGATGATCGCCTTGATCGAATTCATGGCGGGACGGGCTGTGACGACGGCGGCCGTGGGTTGACACTCATGAAGTGGGCCACGGCAGGCGTCTCGAACAAAGCCCCCTCTTCACGCGCACATCGCTTGCGCGGTTGCGCCGGCGCGGCCGGGACGGAGCACGCATCCGATCGCCCTTCCCGGTACGGCCGCCGGTGTAAGTTGACGTGCCGCTTCGGCGCCAACCCGGATAACCGGTCTGATATCCCGCCAACGTGACGCCATCCATACCGCGGCAGCGGTGTGCAAGGCGGTGACAGGAACTGTCGAGGAGAGAGGGTGCTCAACGATGGTCACATTCGCAGGCTGCGCTTGCCCTCCTCGATCGCTTCCCAGATTCGGGGCGCGGTCGCCGGCATGTCGAGATGCGCGATCCGGTAGGCCCGCCACAGCGCGTCGACGATCGCGTTCATGACGGCCGGGCACGACCCGATGGCGCCGGCCTCGCCTGCGCCCTTGAAACCGAGCGGATTGCTCTTGCACGGCACATTGCGGGTTTCGAACACGAAATCGGGGATCGCGCCGGCGCGCGGCAACGCATAATCCATGAAGCTCGCGGTCAGCAACTGGCCCGAGTCCTTGTCGTAAATCGTGTTCTCCATCAGCGCCTGGCCGATGCCCTGCACCGTACCGCCATACACCTGGCCGGCCAGCAGGAGCGGATTGAGCGTTACGCCAAAATCGTCGACGATCACATAGCTGGCGATTTCGACCGCGCCGGTCGCCTCGTCAATCTCGACCTCCGCGATGTGCGTGCCGTTCGGAAAGGTCGGCGCCAGCGGCCGGAATGCATCCGCCGCCGTCCGCTTCTCCTCCGTCGCCTCCGGACGGCTGGCAAGGTCGGCCAGCGAGATCGAGCGGTCGGTCCCCGCGACACGAATTCGTCCATTGTCGAATTCGAGATCGCGTGGGCTTGCCTCCAGCGCATCGGCAGCCAGTCCTTTCAGATTTTCGGCGAGCGTGCGCGCGGCCATCGTAACCGAGGCCCCGCCGGATGGAATGGAGCTCGATCCGCCCGTCCCCGCTCCGGTGCGGATGCGCGCGGTGTCGCCCTGCACCATGTGGAACATTGCCGGCGGAATACCGAGATGCTCGGCGACGAGCTGCGCATAGGATGTATCGTGGCCTTGCCCGGTCGATTGCGTGCCGATCAGCAAGGTGACGCTGCCGTCCGTTTCCAGCCGGAGCGTCGCCGTCTCCGGGCCGTTGGCACCGCACGCCTCGATATAGCTTGCGATGCCGATCCCGCGCAGGCGCGCCTGCTTTTTTGCAGCGGCGGCCCGCTTCCGGAAGCCGGTCCAGTCGGCGAGCGCCTGCGCGCGGTCCAGATGAGCAGCGAACTCGCCGGTATCGTAGACCTTCCCGGTCGCGGTCCTGTAGGGCAATGCCGACGGCCTGATGAAGTTGCGCCTGCGGAGCACCGCGGGTTCGACGCCAAGGGCGCGGGCGGCATGGTCGACGAGCCGCTCGATCACATAGGCGGCTTCCGGACGACCCGCCCCGCGATAGGCATCGACCGGCACGGTGTTGGTATAGGCCGCGCGCACCCGGATGGAACAGACGGGAATATCGTAGACGCCGGGCAGCATGGCCGCCCCGATATAGGGGATGTATGGCGCATAGGTCGACAGATACGCACCCATGTCGGCGATGGTGTCGACCTTGAGCGCGAGAAACCTGCCCCGCGCATTGATCGCAAGCGAGGCTGTCGTGACGTTGTCTCGGCCCTGCGTGTCGCCAAGAAAATGCTCGGTGCGATCCGCCACCCACTTGACCGGCCGACCCGCGCGTTTTGCCGCCACCGCAACCAGCGCATATTCGCGATAGGAAAACAGCTTGGTGCCGAAGCCGCCGCCAACGTCCGGCGTGATGACGCGCATCCTGTCCGGCGCTATCTTCAGCACGCGCCCGGCGATCACGTCGCGGATCGCATGCGGTCCCTGGCTGCCGAGCGTTAGCGTGTAGGTGTCGTTGCTGGAATCGTATTCGGCAATCGCCGCACGCGTATCGAGATAATTGGTCACGACACGCGGATTGACGATTTTCAGCGACACCACGTGGGCAGCCTGCGCGAAGACCTCCTCGGTTCGTTCGGGGTCTCCGAGCGAGAACTGAAACGACAGATTGCCCGGCCGGTCCGGCCAGACCAGCGGCGCGCCCGTCTTCAGTGCGGCTTCCGCTCCGATTACGGCCGGCAGCGGCTCCCACACTGTCTCGATGGCCTCGGCGGCATCGCGCGCGATCTCGAGCGATTCCGCCACGATGAACGCAACGGCATCCCCGACATGGTGGACGTGGGTACGCGCCAATACCGGATAGTGCGGCGCCGGAATGTCCTGCCCGGGGACGCCAACCATGCAGGGCAAAGGTCCGAGGTCGGCGATATCGTCACCGGTCAAAACGAGCGCAACGCCCGCCATGCGCCGCGCACGCTCCACATCGGCAATGCGAAAGCGTGCATGGGCGTGCGGTGAGCGGACGACAACGGCGTGAAGAAGCTCGGGCGGCAAATAATCGGCCACGTAGCGGCCGGCACCGCGGATCAGAGGATCGTCTTCCTTGCGCGCAATCGCCTGGCCGATGCCAAATTTCATGGTTTCATTCCGCAGCGGGACCGCGTCATCCGCCGCCCGCATTTCGGTGGGCCGGCTGCGCGCCACTTTGGCCGCGTTCAGCCAGCATCCGCGAGATGACATAGAATACCGGCGTGAAGATCAACCCGAAGGCCGTCACCCCGATCATTCCGGAAAACACCGCTGTGCCAAGCGTCTGGCGCAGCTCCGAACCGGCACCGACCGCAAAAACCAGCGGCGTGACGCCCAGAACAAAGGCCAGCGACGTCATCAGGATCGGTCGCAAGCGGAGTTCGGCCGCCTCGGTCGCCGCGGCCCAGCGGTCGCGGCCCCGATCCTGCAATTGCTTGGCGAATTCGACGATCAGGATCGCATTCTTGGACGCAAGTCCTATCAATACGATGAAGCCGACCTGCGTCAGGATATTGTTGTCCTGTCCGCGCAGGATCACCCCGGTGATCGAGGCGACCAGACACATCGGTACGATCAGGATCACGGCCAGCGGCAGCGTCAGGCTCTCGAACTGCGCCGCAAGAACGAGAAAGACGAACACGACACCGAGCGCAAACGCAAAGATGGCGGTATTGCCGGCGCGGATTTGCTGGAAGGCGAGCGTCGTCCATTCGTAGGCAAAGCCCTGCGGCAGGGTCTCGGCCGCCAGCCGCTCCATGATCTGGATCGCCTGGCCCTGCGAATAGCCGGGGGCGGCCGCCCCGTCGAGCTCGGCAGCCGGATAGATGTTGTAGCGCGGCACGCGATAGGGACCGGAAATATCGCGCACGGTCGTGAACGAGCCAAGCGGCACGGTTTCCCCGCTCGCGTTGCGCACGCGCAAATTAAGCACGTCTTGCGGACGCAGCCGATACTGGCTCTCCGCCTGCGACTGCACACGGAAGGTGCGGCCGAACAGATTAAAATCGTTCACATAGGCCGAGCCGATATTGACCTGCAATGCATTGAAGACATCCGGCAGATTGATGCCAAGGAGTTGCGCCTTGGTGCGGTCGATATCGAGATAGATCTGCGGGGTCGAGGTCTCGAACAACGAGAAAACCTGCATGAGACCCGGGGTCTGGTTGGCGCGGCCCATCATCGCCATGACGGCCCCCTGCAGCGCCTCCGGGCCGCGGCCGCCGCGGTCCTCCACCATCATGCGGAAGCCGCCGGCATTGCCGATGCCCTGCACCGGCGGCGGCTGCACGACAACCAGGAACGCTTCCTGGATCGAGGCCAGCTTGCCGAACAAAGCGCCCTGGATCGCGCTTGCCGACTGGCGCGGGTCCTTGGCGCGTTCGGCGAAGGGGCCGAGCACGAGAAACATCGCCCCCGCGTTCGGGGCGTTGGTAAAGGTGGCGCCCGAAAAGCCGACGATATTGATGGCATGCCCGACGCCCGGGGTTTCCAGCGCGAGGTCGGCGGCGCGCTTCATGACGGCTTCGGTCCGCTGAAACGATGCGCCCGGCGGCAACTGCGCGGCGACGATCAGGTAGCCGCGATCCTGCTGCGGGATGAAGCCTTGCGGGGTCTTGCGGAACTCGTTCAGGCCATAGGCGAGAATGGCCACATAGGCCAGGCTCATCACGGCGGCGAAACGCACGGCGCGGGCGGCGAACCAGCCATACGAGCGGCCGAGCGAATCGAAGCCCTTGTTGAACGCACGGAAGAACGCATGGACCGGGCGCGCCCAGGCCGGATCCCGTTGGTGGGGATCGTGCTTCTTGAGCAGCAACGCGCACATCGCCGGCGACAGAGTGAGCGACACGACTAGCGAAATGACGGTCGCGCCGGCAATCGTCAGCGCGAACTGCCGGTAGAATTGCCCGGAAATGCCGGTGATGAACGCGGACGGCACGAACACCGCGGTCAACACCAGCGCGATCGCGATCAGCGCGGCGCCGACCTCATCCATGCTCTTGATCGCGGCCTCCCGCGGCGACAGCCCCCGCGCGATGTTGCGCTCGACATTCTCGACCACGACGATCGCATCGTCGACAACGATGCCGATGGCAAGCACGAGTCCGAACAGCGACAGGTTGTTGAGCGTAAAGCCGAACAGACTCATCACGAAGAACGTTCCGATCAGCGAGACCGGAATGGCCACGATCGGGATGATCGCCGCCCGCCAGGTTTGCAGGAACAGGATCACGACGAGGACGACCAGGATGATCGCTTCCACGATGGTCTCGATCACGGCATCGACCGATTCCTGGATGAACTGGGTCGGGTCGTAGATGATGGTGTGCTTCAGCCCCGGGGGAAATGATTTGGCGAGCTCGGCAGCAGTCTTACGAATGTTCGCGCCGGTCGTGAGCGCGTTCGAGCCGGGACGCTGGAACACGGCGATGGCGACCGACGGGTCGCGATTAAGATAGGAGGCCGATGAATAATCCTGCGCCGCAAGCTCCACGCGCGCGACGTCCTTGACCCGCACAACGGCATTGGCGGTCTGCTTGACGACGATGTTGCCGAACTCGTTGGGATCGGACAGCCGGCCGAGCGTCCGCACGGCCACCTGGAAGGCGAGCTGTTTCTCCACCGGCGGCTGGTTGAGCACGCCGGAGGCGACCTGGACGTTCTGCGCCTGCAACGCGATCGTCACATCCTGCGCGGTGAGGTTCAGCGATTGCAGGCGGCTCGGGTCGAGCCATATCTGCATCGCATAATCGCGCGCGCCGAAGACCGTGATCGAACCGACGCCGTCCACCCGCGTCAGCACGTCCTTGATCTGCAGATTGGCGTAGTTGGAAATATAAAGCGGGTCGCGCGACTTGTCGGGCGAGAACAGGTTCACGACCATCAGGATGTCGGGTGAGCTTTTCGCCACCGTCACCCCGATTTGCTGCACCTGTTGCGGCAGCCGCGGGGTCGCGGTCGACACGCGGTTCTGGACCTGGACCTGCGCCGTATCGAGATTGACGCCGAGATCGAACGTCACCGAAATCGAGAAGCGGCCGTCCGCCGTCGAGTTCGAGGAAATGTACAGCATCCCCTCGACGCCGTTGACCTGCTGCTCGATCGGCGCCACCACCGTTTCCGCAACCGTCTCCGCGCTCGCGCCGGGAAACTGGCCGTTGATCGTGATCGTCGGCGGCGCGATTTCCGGATACTGCGCGACCGGCAGCCGCAGATAGGCAACGCCGCCCAGGATGACGAAAACGATCGAGACAACCGCAGCAAAGATCGGACGGTCGATGAAGAAATGGGAAATCTTCATCGCACGTCCTATTTCGGGGCCGCGCCCGACGGTGGCGACGACGCAGCGGGCGCCGCACCGTGCATCTGCGGGTTCACCTTGATGCCGGGCCGCACCCGCATCAGCCCGTTGACGACCACGCGGTCGGTCGCAAGCAACCCGTCCTTGATCACGCGCAGATCGTCGCTGAGCTGGCCGAGCGTCACATATTTCTGGGAGACCATGTCGTCGGTGCCCACGATATAGACGAATTTCCGCACCTGCTCCGTTCCGATCACGCTGTCGGACACCAACAGCGCTTCGTAGGGAGCCGAGGCGGGGACCTGCACGCGGCCGAACATGCCCGGTGTGAACAAGCCGTCGAGGTTGCGGAAGACGGCGCGCCCGCGAATGGTTCCGGTCGCGCGGTCGATGACATTGTCGACGAAGTCCATTCGGCCGCGATGGGCAAAATCGCGCTCATCGATCAATCGCAGCCCGACGGTCACGCCGGTACTGCGGCTCGCACTGTCCGTGCCGCGCTTGGCGTTGCGCTCGTAACGCAGAAACGAACTCTCGTCGAAGGTGAATTCGAACCAGATCGGATCGTAAGAGACGATGGTCGCAAGCAGGGTCGTGCTGCCGGATGACCCGCCGGTTACGAGATTTCCCGGCGACACACGCCGGTCACCGATGCGGCCGGCGACCGGGGCGCGCAACTCGGTAAATTGCAGGTCGAGCTCTGCCTGCCGCACCAGCGCATCATTGGCCGCGACCGCCGCCTCGGCCGTACGCTTGGCCTGCAAGCGCTGCTCGAACGTCTGCTCGGTGATTGTCTTGTCGCGCACGAGCTGCTGGCCGCGCTGCAGGTCGCCTTCGGCATAGGCGAGCTGGGCGCGCGTCTGCGCAAGGTTGGCGCGCGCCTGATCGAGCGTGTTCTGGAACGGCCGCGGATCGACGGAGAACAGGAGATCGCCCTCCTTGATCATTTGGCCGTCGGTGAAATGGACTTTCTCGAGATAGCCGGAGACGCGCGCCCGGATCTCGACGGAATTCACGGCCGTGAAGCGGCCGACATACTCGTCGAAGTCGGTGACCGTTCGCGTGACCGGATTCGCAACGGTCACGACCGGAGGCGGCGGCGCAGGCGGCTTCTGGCCTTCGCCGCAGGCGGACAGCATGACCGCGGCCGCAAGCCCGCAAAGAGCAGCGTAGCGACGGCTGATCGGACGGTTCATCGGTGTCATTGCGGACGTCGATATAAAACCTTGATGGCAGAATCACCGGATCGAACGGATCACCTATCAACAATCGCCGTAGGCGCCGGATGCCGCAACCGGTAATTAGCGGTCAGCGGAAGGTTTGTCCACGCAAGGCTGGTATTCTCAAACGCTTGCGTCCGTTTCGCCCGCGGGTGTTGCCGTACGGACAAAGCCCGCGAGCCACGATCTTCCGAGCAAGAGGTAAATTAGCGTAAAATAAATCGACGCACCGACGATGGCGAGGAGCCCGAGTGCGGCCTCGTCACGCATTACGGGCATTGATGATAGCCAGGCGCGAATCGGACGCTGTGCCAGCCAGAGACCTGCGGTCATGCCCAGTCCCGCCAGCGCCAGCATGGCGAGCGATTTCTTCAGGCGCGCATCGATGGCAAACAGGCCGCGCCGGACCGCAAACCAGACGACCAGTGAGAGATTGATCCACGCCCCGATCGAGGTGGCGATGGCAAGGCCGACCTGCGCGAGCGGTCCCATCAACGCGACCTTGAACGCGATATTGACCGTGACCGCGATCAGCGACGCCATGACCGGGGTCGCAGTGTCGCCGCGCGCAAAGAACGGCGCTGTTGCGCTGCGGATCAGCACGAAGGCCAGGAGCCCGGCAGCATAAGCGCTCAGCGTTGCGGCCGATGCCTGCGCATCGGACGCCGTGAACGCCCCGCGCAGGAACAGCGCGCGCATGATCGGTTCGGGTATGACGACGAACGCAACCAGGCACGGAACCGAAAGCAGCAGCGTGAGCTCGATCGCGCGGTTTTGCGTGTTGCGCGCGCCGGCCTCGTCGCCGCCGGCGATCCGCCGCGCGATATCCGGCAGCAGGACGGTGCCGATCGCGATTCCGATGACGCCGATCGGCAACTGGTTCAGGCGGTCCGCGTAATAGAGAGCCGAAAGCGCGCCGGCGGCGAGAAAGCTTGCGATGACCGTATCGGCAAAGAGCGCAAGCTGTGTGCCGGCGGAGCCGATCGTGGCCGGGCCGAGCGCGCGGAAGAATTTGCGAATGTCCTCATCAAGCACCGGCCGGCGGAAACGGGCAATAACGCCGTTGCGGCGCGCGTCGGCGAGCAGGAGCAGGACCTCGAGTACG
The DNA here is from genome assembly GCA_008933495.1 of Pseudorhodoplanes sp. Taxonomy (GTDB): domain Bacteria; phylum Pseudomonadota; class Alphaproteobacteria; order Rhizobiales; family Xanthobacteraceae; genus Pseudorhodoplanes. Next base: position 467 of record WBUW01000048.1, on the reverse strand, counting down.
CCCGCAATCAGCACGCCCCAGGCGGCCGCATGTCCCGCGGTCGGGAAAAACGCGGCCAGCGCAAGCGTCGCCATCATCGACAGGTTGAGCAGGATCGGCGCCGCCGCGGCGGACGCGAAACGCTGCAGCGTGTTGAGTATGCCTCCGTACAAGGTAACGACGGTCACGAGCAGGAGATAGGGAAAGGTGACGCGCGTCAGTTCCACTGCAATCGGAAAACGCACGACGTCACCGCCGAACCCCGGCGCAAGCAGACCAATGACACCCGGGGTAAAAAAGAGCGCGACGGCCAGCAGCACGATCTGGCTGGCAAACAGCATCGTGAAGATGCGGTCGGCAAACAGGCGCGCCGGATCGGCGCCGCTCTGCTCGCGCACGCGCGCATAGGCCGGAATGAAGGCGGCGTTGAAAGCCCCCTCGGCGAAGATCGCGCGGAAATGATTGGGCAGCCGCAGCGCGACAAAGAA
>WBUW01000525.1 GCA_008933495.1 Pseudorhodoplanes sp. | reverse complement strand
TGGCGGCGGCGCTGGCGATCCTGGCCGGGTTGAACGTCTGGCAGAACGGCGCCTGGTGGCCGTGGCTTGCCGCGGCTGCCGCGCTCTTTCTGACATGTGCGCTTGTCCGTCCCGTGGTGTTGCGGCTGCTGAATATCGCGTGGACCCGTTTCGGCCTGCTGCTCCATGCGGTCGTCAACCCGGTGGTGATGGCACTCTTGTTTTACGGCACCGTGCTGCCGACCGGCCTCGTCATGCGCGCGCTCGGCCGCGATCTCCTACGCCTGCGCCGCGATCCGGCCGCCGAAAGCTACTGGATCGCGCGCCAGCCGCCGGGCCCGGCACCGGACACGTTCAAGGATCAATTCTAAAGGAGCGAAGCGTGGAGTTTCTGTCGGAACTGTGGCGGTTCATGCGTACGCGCAAGACCTTCTGGATGCTGCCGATCCTGTTGATGATGGTTGTCTTCGGCGGGCTTATTGTGCTGACCAAGGGTTCGGCCGTAGCGCCCTTCATCTATACCCTGTTCTGATCATCGCTTATGCGCATCCTTGGGATTTCCGCCTTCTATCACGACAGCGCGGCGGCGCTCGTCGTTGACGACGAGATCGTCGCCGCCGCGCAGGAAGAACGTTTCACGCGCAAGAAGCACGACCCGTCTTTTCCCTCCCGCGCCGTTGCCTATTGCCTGCAAGCCGGCGGCATTGCGCTCGACGCGGTCGATTTCATCGTCTTCTACGACAAGCCGTTTCTGAAGTTCGAGCGCCTGCTGCAAACCTATGTCGCGCTTGCGCCGCGCGGCTTCCGCTCGTTCCGCATGGCGATCCCACTCTGGCTGCGCGAGAAGCTCTTTCAGAAGCGCCTGCTGGCGGACGAACTAACCAAGATCGGCGGCGACGGCGACTGGGGGGACCGCTTGCGCTTCTGCGAGCATCATCTCAGCCATGCCGCATCGGCCTTCTATCCTTCTCCGTTCGAGGACGCGGTCGTATTGACCATGGACGGCGTCGGTGAATGGGCAACGACGTCGGCAGCCGTCGGGCGCGGCAGCGCGCTTGAGATATTCGAAGAAATCCATTTCCCGCATTCGCTCGGCCTCCTGTATTCCGCCTTCACCTATTACACGGGCTTCAAGGTTAATTCCGGCGAATACAAGCTGATGGGGCTCGCGCCCTATGGCGAACCGAAATACGCGCAGACCATCCTGGACAACCTGATCGACCTGAAACCCGACGGCTCGTTCCGGCTCGACATGTCGTTTTTTGATTATTGCACCGGTCTGACGATGACGAACGGGCGTTTCTCCCGTTTGTTCGGCGAACCGGTCCGTTGGCCCGACCAGTTACTGACGCCGTTCCATATGGATATCGCTGCCTCGATCCAGGCGGTGCTCGACGAGGCGGTTTTGCGCCTGACGCGCTCGCTCGCGGCCAGGACCGGCCTGCGCAATTTATGTCTGGCCGGCGGCGTGGCACTCAATTGCGTGGCGAATGGCAAAGTCCTCCGCGACGGCTGTTTCGACGAAATCTGGATACAACCCGCAGCCGGCGATGCCGGCGGCGCGCTTGGGGCCGCGCTTGCCACGCGCTATCTGCACGCCGGCAAGCCGCGGAAAGTTGCGCCGGGTGGCCGCGATCTGATGCAGGGCGCTTACCTCGGCAATTCCTATTCGCAGGAGGAATGCGAACAGGAGTTGCGGCGGGCGGGCGCCCGCTTCACGACCGTCACCGACGATGCGTTGCCGGACCTGGTCGCGCGGGCCTTGGCCGAGGGCAAGGCCGTGGGCTGGATGCAGGGCCGGATGGAATTCGGGCCGCGCGCGCTCGGCAATCGCTCGATACTCGGCGATCCGCGTTCGCCGACCATGCAGAAAATGCTCAATCTGAAAGTGAAGTACCGCGAGAGTTTCCGCCCGTTCGCCCCGTCAGTTCTGCGCGAGGATGTGGCGCAATGGTTCGAGCTTGATTCGGATTCGCCCTACATGCTGTTGGTGGCCGGCGTGAAGGAAGAACGCTGTCGCACCATGAGCGACGCGGAACAGGGCTTGTTCGGCATCGACAAACTGAATGTGCC
>WBUW01000524.1 GCA_008933495.1 Pseudorhodoplanes sp. | reverse complement strand
ATCGGGGCGGTCGCCGGCGGAATCCTGGGCGCGGCAACCGCGCCGCCGGAGACCTGCTACGTGCGCACGCGATCGGGCCGGCTGCGGCCGGTACGCTGCTACTATTGATGAAACACCGGCCATCGGCGCTGCGCGAAGTCCCTGCTCACGTCTGGCAGACCGGACAATAGAACGTCGAGCGTCCGCTCTGCACGATCCGCCGCACCTTGCCCTTGCAGCCGCGCGTCGGACAGGGCTGCCCCGCGCGGTCATAGACGCGGAAGGCGTGCTGGAAATCGCCCAGGCTGCCGTCGGTGCGGCGATGATCGCGCAGCGAGGAGCCGCCGGCCTTGATCGCCTCGACCAGCACGGCCTTGACGGCTGCGGCGAGGCGTTCCGCCTTCTCGTTCGGCCGCCCCATTTTGCCGGCGATGGTGGACGCGCGGCGGCGCGGCGAAAGCCCGGCGCGGTTGAGCGCTTCGCAGACATAAATGTTGCCGAGCCCGGCAACGAGACGCTGATCGCTCAAGGCGGCCTTGAGCGAGGTCTTCTTGCCATGGCACGCGTTCGCCAACAGCACCGCGCCGAACTCATTGCCGAGCGGCTCGGGCCCGAGCGCGCGCAACAGCGGCTCGCGATCGAGATCCGTACGCGGCACAATTTTCATGGAGCCGAACCGGCGCGGATCGTTGAATGTGATGCACGCGTCCGACGACATGTGAAACACGACATGGTCATGTGCCGCGGCGCTCGAACGCTCATGATGGAAGGCGCCGGGCGAGGAACGCGCATCCCTGTGCGTGATCCGGAACGAGCCCGACATGCCCAGATGCATGATCAGCACGTCGCCGGACGACAGATCGGCCAGGAGATATTTCGCCCGGCGACCAAGACCGGTCACCGTCTTGCCTTCCAGCCGGGCGGCAAAATCCCTGGGCAGACGCCAGCGCAGATCGTGGCGCCGCACCTCGACCTTGACGAAACGGGCGCCTTCCATGACCGGCGCAAGACCGCGCCGGACTGTTTCCACCTCGGGTAGTTCGGGCATCGATAGCGCTCCCCGTCAGCCCTCCTGCGCGATGCCGGCGCCGACCGGATCGCCGAATGCCGGCGCACGCCGCGCGTCGGCGTCGAAAACCCGAAACCGAATTGACATACCGGCTCGCTTGCGGCACCCGGTTGCGCGGCATGCCGCTGGCGACTTTGTAGCCTTGCGCGCAGCCCCGCGCTATCGTCCCGGCGACAGGACAATCCAATGACAGCCACCACGGAAAAGCAGGCCGATTTCGGCTTTCGCCAGGTCCCGCTCGCCGACAAGCAGATGCTGGTTGACGACGTCTTTCACAAGGTCGCGCACCGTTACGACCTGATGAACGACCTGATGTCGGGCGGCCTGCACCGGGCCTGGAAAGACCGCCTGGTCACCGCCCTCAACCCGCCGCGGAGTGAGCGCGCGTTCCATCTGCTCGACGTGGCCGGCGGCACCGGCGACATCGCGATGCGGGTCGTGCAGGCTGGCGGCCCGAACGTCCGTGTCACCGTGCTCGACATCAACGCTGGCATGCTCGCGGTCGGGCGCGAACGCGCGGCGCGGCGCGGAACCGCTTCGGCCATCGAATTTTCCGAAGGCAATGCCGAAGCCCTGCCGTTCCCGGACCGCGCCTTCGATGCCTACACGATCGCATTCGGCATCCGTAACGTGCCGCGGATCGCCGCCGCGCTGCGCGAAGCTTTCCGCGTGTTGCGGCCGGGCGGACATTTTCTGTGCCTCGAATTCTCCTCGGTTGACGTTCCCGTCCTCGACCGGCTCTATGAGCTGTATTCGTTCAATGTCATTCCGGCGCTCGGGCAGGCGGTGGCGGGCGATGCCGAATCCTATCGTTATCTTGTCGAGTCGATCCAGATGTTCCCAAAACCCGAGCGTTTTTCTGCCATGATCCGTGCGGCCGGATTTGCGCGCGTGAGCCACACGCCGATGTCGGGCGGGATCGTCGCCCTGCATTCCGGCTGGCGATGCTAGAAGCAGTTTCTTCCTGCATTCGCCCGTGATCCCCTCCCTCGCCCATTCGTTCCGCCTCGCCCGCGCCGGCTT
>WBUW01000523.1 GCA_008933495.1 Pseudorhodoplanes sp. | reverse complement strand
CGCCTGCGCCCCTGAACACCGCCGAGCCCGCCACCAGCACATTGGCGCCGGCCGTCGTCACTTTCGGCGCGGTCTCCGGCGTGACGCCGCCGTCGACTTCCAGATCGATCGGGCGCCCGCCGATCATGGTGCGCAGGCGCGCGATCTTCTCGATCACGGCGGGAATGAAGGCCTGGCCGCCGAAACCGGGATTGACCGACATGACGAGAATGAGATCGAGCTGGTCGAGCACGTATTCGATCGCGCTTTCGGGCGTTGCCGGATTGATCGAGACGCCGGCCTTCCTGCCGAGCGCGCGGATCGCCTGCAGCGAGCGGTGCAGGTGCGGGCCGGCCTCGACATGGACGGTGATGATGTCGGCGCCGGCCTTGGCGAAGGCTTCCAGGTGCGGATCGCAGGGCGCGATCATCAGGTGGGTGTCGAAAACCTTCTTCGAATGCGGGCGCAGCGCCTTGATCACGTCCGGCCCGAACGTGATGTTGGGGACGAAATGTCCGTCCATGACGTCGAGATGGATCCAGTCGGCGCCGGCCTGTTCGACCGCGCGCACCTCTTCGCCCAGCCGCGAAAAATCGGCGGCCAGAATCGAGGGCGCGATCAGGAGCGGACGGGACATGCGATTCCCCTGCAATGGGCGAATGTCGTCTAACACCAAGGCCGCGCGCGGGCAAACGCCGACTATGGCGCGATGTGGATGCGGCGCGCGAGCGGCTTGAGGATTTGCGGCATCAGATAGATCGGAAACTGCGCGATCGCGAAATAGAGCCAGGTCAGTTCCGGCACCGTGCCGCCGACCGCCGCCAGCATCAGCCCCATATTGCGGCTGCCGGAGGCAAGCCCGAGCGCGAACGCCGCCGGGCGGCCGGCCGGCAGCATGACCAGCGCGGTCACGATCGTGAGCACCGCCGTCAGCGCAAAGGCGAGCGCGGTCAGGCCGAGCACCAGCAGCGGACGCGCCAGCATGGCGGCGGCCACCCCGTCCATGAGCGCGACCGCGAAGATGAACAGCGCGATGACATTGAGCCCGTCGATGCGTTCGCGCTGCCGCTCGACCCGGGCCGCGCCGGCGATCCGGCGGATCAGCGCGGCGGCGAGCGCCGAGCCCGCCAGCATGGCGAACAGTTTCAGCCCGAGCGCAAGCGGGGAGATGGTCAGTTCCGCCCCGGCGAACAGGCCCGCGAACACCGGCGCCACCAGCGGCGTCGCGGCCATGCACACGATCAGGGTCGCAAGCGAGAGCGCGGCGTCGAGACCCATGAGGGCGGCGAGCGCGGCCGAGGAGATGATCGGCGGGGCCACCGCCTGCAGGATCAGCGCCAGGAACAGCGCCTCGGAGGCGCCGCGCACGTCGAGCAGCAGGAGTGCGCCGCCGAACAGGAGCGGCATCGCCAGCATGATCCACAGGCTCGCCAGGAGCACCAGGCGCGGTCTGGCGAATTGCCGGCGCAGCGCGGCCGGCTCGACGCGCAGGAAGGTCAGGCACAACAGCGCAATGAGCGCCGCCGTAAAGAGCGGGCGCAGGAGGGCGGCAAGCGGGGGCAGCGCGATCCCGGCAAAGACCGAAACCGCGACCGCGCGCGTCCCCTGCCGCCCGAGCCAGCCCAAGGCCGCGGCCGGTGCATCGATCAGGTTCATCGCGAAAGCAACCCGGACTGTGCGGCCGCCGCCGGGGGGCGCCGGCACCGCTCTCTGATAGCGCGCCCGCCGCCGGCCTGCCACTCGGGCGCGCGCATGGCTTCCCCGTGCCGGGATGCTCAAGCGCGGTCCGCCGACGCGGCAACCGGTTCGGCGGATCGCGCGAAAATGGAAGAATCCGGGCCATGATCTGTTTCAATCAGAACGGATCATGTCTAAAGGTGTCCGCGGTTCACCCGGATTTCATGCAAGGAAGGGCCATGGCTCGCACTGACGTGATTGTTCTCGGCGCCGGGATTGTCGGCGCCTCCGCCGCTTTGCATCTCGTCAAGCGCGGGCTTGCGGTCACGCTCGTGGAACGGGCGGTGCCGGGCGAGGGCACCTCGTTCGGCAATGCCGGCATCATTGAGGGCAATACCTTCTTTCCCTATCCGTTTC
>WBUW01000522.1 GCA_008933495.1 Pseudorhodoplanes sp. | reverse complement strand
GGTCATCAGCCCGGCGCCGAAATCGTTCAGTCCGTCGTCGTCGGGGACTTAACGCATGATCCGTTCAGATTGAATCGGATCATGGTCGAGGTTTTCTGATTTTCGCGCGATCCTGCGCCGAACCGGTTCCCACTTCGGCGGCTGGCGCTCTATGCCGCGAGATCGGCGACCACGGCGTCGAGCAGCGGAAAGCCCGCCTGTGTCACGCGCAGGCATCCGTCTTCGGTGATTTCGATCGCGCCTTCGTCCTTGAGAATCGCGATGCGGCGCGGGTCGAGCTCGCGCCCGGCGATCGCCCGGTAGCGGGCGAGGTTAATGCCCTCGGCAAGGCGCAGGCCCATTAGCAGGAATTCGTCGGCGCGCTCCTCGCGCGTGAGCATCTCGTCGTTGGTCACGCCGGAGCCAAGCGTTTCCACACGCATGAGCCAGGCCTCGGGCCGCCTCTCGGTCGCCGTCGCATGGCGCCGGCCGGCGATGTCGAGCCGGCCATGCGCTCCCGGTCCGATGCCGGCATAATCGTGTCCGCGCCAATAGATGAGATTGTGCCGGCACTCGGCGCCCGGACGCGCATGGTTGGAAATCTCGTAAGCGGGGAGCCCCGCCCGCGCGCAAATGGCGAGCGTCAGGTCATAGAGCGCACGCGCTTCCTCCTCGTCGGGGATGCGCAGCTTGCCCGCCGCATGCAGGCCGTGGAACGGCGTCTCGGCTTCGATGGTGAGCTGGTAGAGCGACAGATGCTCGGCTGCCTCCGCGATGGCCCGTCTCAGTTCGCTGGCCCAGTCCGCCCGCGATTGTCCGGGCCGCGCATAGATCAGATCGAAGGAATAACGCTCGAAGACGTTGCGCGCGATGGCGACGGCGGCGAGCGCCTCGTCGGCGGAATGGAGCCGGCCGAGCGCCTTGAGCGCCGTGTCGTCGAGCGACTGCACGCCGAGCGAGGCGCGGTTGACGCCGGCGTCGCGATAGCCGCGAAAGCGTCCGGCCTCGACGCTCGTCGGATTGGCCTCAAGCGTGACCTCGACATCGGGGGCAATCGTCCAGTGCCGCGCAACGGCATCGAGAACGGCGCCGACCGTCGCCGGCCGCATCAGCGAGGGCGTGCCGCCGCCGAAGAAAATCGTCGAGACGGTTCGCCCGGGCACGCGCGCGGCCGTTGCTGCGATTTCCGTGGCGAAGGCGCGCACATAGCGCTCCTCATCGGTCGCGGCGTGGCGGACGTGACTGTTGAAATCGCAATAGGGGCATTTCGACAGGCAGAAGGGCCAGTGCACATAGACGCCGAAGCCGGCGGCGTCGGCCGCGGCGTGGCCGCTTGCGGCTTGCGTCTTTAAGTCAGCGCACAAGGCAGGCCTCCGCCAGCTTCAGGAAAGCGCGGGCGCGATGCGACAGACCCTGTCCGCGCGGCGGCAGGCCGTGTTTTTTGTCCGAGGTCATTTCGCCGAAGGTACGCGCATGGCCGTCGGGAAGAAACATCGGATCGTAGCCGAAACCCTTTTCGCCGCGCGGCGGCCAGACCAGCGTGCCGTCGATGCGGCCCTCGAATTCCTCGCAATGGCCGTCCGGCCAGGCCACGCACAAGGCGGATACGAAATGCGCCCGGCGTTGCGCCGGGTCGCGGGCGCCGCGTTCCTGCAGGCGGTTCTCGATCTGCTGCATCGCGCGCATGAAATTCTTGTCGACGCCGGCCCAGCGCGCCGAATGGATGCCCGGCTCGCCGTTCAGCGCCGCGACCGCCAGCCCGGAATCGTCGGCAAAGGCCGGCCGGCCGGCGGCGCGTGCCGCGGCCTGCGCCTTGATGCGCGCATTGGCGGCAAAGCTCGTGCCGGTCTCTTCCGGCTCGGCGAGACCGAGCTCGCCGGCGGAGACCGCATCGATGCGGTAACGCGCCAGCAGCTCGCGCATCTCGCGCAGCTTGCCGGGATTATGGGTTGCGATCACCAGCGTCCCGGTAATCGTGCGATGGCCCGCCCTCACGTCACCGCCAGCTTCTGCAGGTCGACCAGCTTGCCGATGCCTTTGCGCGCGAGCGCGAGCAGGGCAAGGAATTGCTCCTCGGTGAACGGCTCCTTCTCGGCGGTGCCCTG
>WBUW01000521.1 GCA_008933495.1 Pseudorhodoplanes sp. | reverse complement strand
GCTCGCACCCGCCATCCGCGCGGCGGGCGAGGGTTATGTGGTCACGCGCAGCCAGGCGCAGCTTACCGCCGACAAGCTCTCCGAGCTGAAGGACGTACCCGGCTTTGCGCAGGCCTTCCTCCTCGACGGCAAGCCGCCGCAGCAAGGCGACGTGCTCCGGCAAAGCGCGTTCGCGGCCACGCTCGATCATCTGGCGCAGGCCGGGCTCGACGATTTCTATCGCGGCGACATCGGGCGCGAGATCGCCGCCGATCTCGAACGCATCGGCAGCCCGGTCACGCGCGCCGATCTCGAACGCTACGCCGCCTATGCCGCCGAGCCGCTGTCGGTGCGGATCGCCGCCGGCACGCTCTACAACGCGCCGCCGCCGACGCAGGGGCTCGCCTCGCTGATGATTCTCGCCCTGTTCGAACGCCTGAAAGTGACCGAGGCGGAAGGGTTCGATTTCGTTCACGGCGTCGTCGAATCGACCAAGCGCGCCTTCCGCGTGCGCGACCGCGTCGTCACCGATCCGCGCCGGATCGAGGCCCCGGTCGGGCGCTATCTCGACGCGGCCTTTCTCGACGCACAAGCGCGCGCGATCGATTCTCGCAAGGCGGCGCCGTGGCCGGCTTCGGCCGGCGCCGGCGACACGGTCTGGATGGGCGCGGCCGACCGCAGCGGGCTCGTCGTGTCCTGCATCCAGTCGATCTTCTGGGAGTTCGGTTCGGGCTGCGTGCTGCCGCGCACCGGCCTGCTCATGCAGAACCGCGGGGCGAGCTTCTCGCTCGACCACAGCGCGACCAATCCGCTCGAACCCGGACGCCTGCCCTTTCACACCCTCAATCCGGCGCTGGCCGTGCTCGGGGACGGCCGGATCATGGCCTATGGAACCATGGGCGGCGACGGCCAGCCGCAGACCCAGGCGGCGGTCTTTTCGCGCCACGTCTTCTTCCGGCAGCCGCTGGAGAAGGCGCTCGACCGTCCGCGCTGGCTGCTCGGCAGGACCTGGGGCTCCGCGCACACCGATCTGCGCCTGGAACAGCGTTTCGCCGGGGCGGTGGTCGACCGGCTTCTGTCCGCCGGTCACGATGTCGCGGTTCTGGCCGAGCCTTATTCCGATACGATGGGCCATGCCGGGGCGATCCTCCTGCATCCCGACGGGATGCTGGAGGGGGCGCACGATCCGCGCGCCGACGGCGGGGCGGCCGGGATTTAGCGTTTTCGGAATTGATTCCATAGTTCCGACCGTGGCGGCTCCCTCTCCTGCGCGCGGGGAGAGGGGTTGGGTGAGGGGCGTGGAGGGTTCCTCTTATGTCAGCCGCCCCCTCACCCGACCGCCTTCGGCGGTCACCTCTCCCCGCTTGCGGGGAGAGGTGAGCTGTGCCGGGCTCTTTCGCCCGACCAGCAATGCTTCAGGTGCGTGCCGCCTCCATTCCGCCGCACTCCATGTTAACGTGGCGTCTGACACGATCCGCCGCTTGCCGAGATTCGGATGACCATGCTTTCGAAACGCACGCTCGCCGCCGCCTGTGCGGTCTTTCTCGCCACCTGCGCGACGGCGTTCGCGCATCCGCACGTCTTTGTCACCATCAAGAGCGAAATCGTCTACGGGCCGGACGGGCGCGTGACCGCGATCCGCCACGCCTGGACGTTCGACGACATGTTCTCGACCTATGCCACGCAAGGCCTGACCGCGAAGGACAAGGGCGCCTTCACCCGCGAGGAACTGGCGCCGCTCGCCGAAGTCAATGTGACCACGCTCAAGGAGTACGACTATTTCACGCAGGCCAAGGCCGACGGCAACAAGCTGCAGTTAGAGGGCGCGACCGACTATTGGCTTGATTTCAAGGATTCCGTGCTGACCCTGCATTTCACGCTGCCGCTGAAGGAACCGGTGAAGGCGGCCGCGCTCGACATGGAAGTCTACGATCCAGTCTATTTCATCGATTTCGGGCTCGACGACAAAGACCCGGTCAAGCTCGCGGGCGCACCCGCCTCCTGCAAGTTCGCCGTCGCCAAGGCCGGCGACGTCAACATGGCGCAAGCCAAGCGGCTGGGCGAGGCGTTCTTCAGCAATTCGCCCGACAGCAGCAATTACGGCGCGCAATTC
>WBUW01000047.1 GCA_008933495.1 Pseudorhodoplanes sp. | reverse complement strand
GTCCTGACCCGAGCGCATGAGCGCGACGCCGGCCAGCGCACCGGCGACCGACCCGAGCGCGGCGGCAACCGCCATCGCCGCGGCGAGGACGGCAAAGCGCCCGGCGGCGCGGCGGCGCGACATCGGCGGCGAAGCCGGCGCAGCGTCCTCAGTCGCCGGCAGAACGATCGCCGGCAAGGCATTACCGGCGACGGGCGTCTGCCCGGCAGGCGGATTGGCGGAATCGGATACGTTCATGGCGGGGCTCCGGTGAAAACAATCTTCACCAAGCGCTAACCATGTTCCGCTTACGATTGCGTTAACGATCGGCGGCGGATGTCACGCCGGCAGGCCGTGCTGCCCGGCCAGGTCCCGGAGCGAGACTTCGGGCCGCGCGCCGAGATGCTGGATGACTTCGGCGGCCGCCAGCGCGCCGAGCCGGCCGGCCGCAACGTAATCGCGGTTGCGCGCAAGGCCGAACAGAAATCCGGCGGCAAACAGATCGCCGGCGCCGGTCGTATCAACCAGGTTGTCGACGGGCGCGGCCGGAACCGCCTTGATTCCTTTGCGCGATACGACAACGCAGCCTTTTTCGCTGCGGGTGACGGCGGCGAGCCGGGCATCATTGCGCAGCGCCGCGACGCCGGCATCGAAATCCGAGGTCTCGTAGAGGCTCTTGAGCTCGGCCTCGTTGGCGAACAGAAGGTCGACCACCCCGTCGCGCAACAGCGCAATGAATTCGGAGCGATAACGGTCGACGCAGAACGAATCCGACAGCGTCAGCGCCACCATGCGTCCGGCGCGATGCGCCACGGCGGCGGCTTTGAGGAAGGCGTCCTTGGCGTCCTCCGGATCCCACAGATAGCCTTCGAGATACACGATCGCCGAGGCCGCAATCGCCTCCTCGTCGAGATCGTCGGGATGCAGGTTTTGCGCCGCGCCAAGATAGGTATTCATCGTGCGCTCGCCGTCCGGCGTGACCATGATGTAGCAGCGCGCCGTTGACGGACCGTCGGCGGCCGGGCGTGTTTCGAAGCTCACGCCCGCCTTGCGGATGTCGTGCGCGAAAATCCGCCCGAGTTCGTCGTCCCTGACCTTGCCGACGAAAGCCGCGCGCGCACCGAAGCTCGCCACCCCGACGATCGTGTTGGCGGCCGAGCCGCCCGATATTTCGACCGCCGGCCCCATCGCGTCGTAGATCGTCCGCGCGCGCGCCTCGTCGATCAGCGCCATGCCGCCTTTCTGCATCTTCTGCGCGACCAGAAAGTCGTCGTCGGCCCGCGCAATAACGTCGACGATGGCGTTGCCGATTCCGAGGACGTCGTAGCGAAGTGCGGTCATTGCCGGATCCCGTGAGCGCGATGGTGGCGCACTATAGCGGCCGCCGACCGCGCGGCAAGCCGCAAGCCGATGGCTTCTTGCCCACGCACAGGGACCATGGCATTGGACTCCTGCCTCGCAAACGGAGTGGGCCGATGGCGTCCAAAGGACGTGTCGTTTCGGGCAGGCAGCCAGGCCGGCGCCGAATGAAAGACACCGTGTTCGAAACAGCGGACGACAATGTCCGGTCGCTGTATCAGCTACTTAACATTATCGACGGTAAGGCGTCGGCGCTATTGTCGTTCAACGCTCTTCTGCTTGCGGCCATCTCGATCTGGCTGGGTTATGTACCGCAAAATTATCTGCACCTTTTTCTCGATCTGGCGTTTCTGGCGCTACTCGCCTCCTGCTTCCTTCTTCTGCGGATCATATGGCTGCACTGGTCGCGGCCGAAAGAAACCGCCAAACTCGACGTACTTCGCAAAGTTCGGACTGCGCGATACCGGTTTTCATGGGTGTTATCGATGATCGCCGTCGTCGTGGTCAGCGCTGTCAGCGTCGTTCACACTGTCGGCACGGGGCTCAAGGCGTTCGGCCATTGCCAATCGGGTCCGTGTGCGCATTTCTTCGGCCCCGAGGTTTTCGGCAATCTGGATCACGGCCGCTGACCCGAGACGAACAGGGGCCAGCCCACCGGCCTCCTCTCTTGCATTCCCTGCCGTCTCCGTGGCATGGGACGCCCCGCAACACGGGGCACCGATCATGGCATTCCAGCAGCGGGTTTTTTCCGGCGTGCAGCCGACCGGGAATCTCCATCTCGGCAATTATCTCGGAGCCATCGTGAAATTCGTGGCTCTGCAGGAGAGCCATGACTGCATCTATTGCGTCGTCGACATGCATGCGATCACCGTTTGGCAGGACCCGGCCGAATTGCCGCGCGCCACGCGCGAGGTGACCGCGGCCTTCCTCGCCTGCGGCATCGATCCGAAGAAACACATCATCTTCAACCAGAGCCAGGTCGCCGAACACGCCGAACTGGCCTGGGTATTCAATTGCGTCGCGCGCCTGGGCTGGCTCAACCGGATGACGCAATTCAAGGAGAAGGCGGGCAAGGACCGCGAGAACGCGTCGGTCGGGCTTTACGTCTATCCGAACCTGATGGCCGCCGACATCCTGGTCTATCGCGCCACCCACGTTCCGGTCGGCGAGGACCAGAAGCAGCATCTGGAGCTGTCGCGCGACATCGCGCAGAAATTCAACAACGATTTCTCGGCTTCGATCGCCGCGCGCGGATTCGGCAACGCGTTTTTCCCGCTGCCGGAACCGCTGATCCAGGGGCCGGCGACACGGGTGATGTCGCTGCGCGACGGCACGAAGAAAATGTCGAAGTCCGACCCCTCGGATTATTCGCGCATCAACCTCACCGACGACGCCGACGCGATCGCCCAGAAGGTGCGCAAGGCCAAGACCGACCCCGACGCCTTGCCGAGCGAGGAAAAAGGCTTGCAGGGGCGTCCGGAAGCGGAAAATCTCGTCGGTATCTATGCTGCGCTGAACGACGTCTCAGCGGCTGAGGTCCTGCGGGAATTCGGCGGTGCGCAATTCTCGACCTTCAAGTCCGCTCTGGTTGACCTCGCGGTGGCCAAGCTCGGGCCGATTGGCGCGGAGACCAAGCGGCTGATGAACGATCCCTCCCATATCGATTCGGTGCTCGCCGGCGGCTCCAATCGCGCGCGGGAAATCGCGGCCCAGACCATGAACGCGGTCAAGGACATTGTCGGCTTCATTCGTCACTGATCGGGCGATCATGCGGCGCCGGTCCCTCCGGCCAGCTTGTTCGGTTAGTGCCTGTCGTGGCAGCATCATCCAAAGGACCGACCGGTTACGGACGCGCCTGGTCCTGCGAACCCGGAGAGGCCGATGAGCCGGAAACGCCGCGCCTATGAAAGCGGACATCGCGCCAAGTATCTCGTCGTCATCGACGACAGCGAGGAATGCGATCGCGCGATCTATTATTCGAGCCGGCGCGCGGCGCGCACCAGCGCCGCCGTCACCATGCTGCGGGTGATCGACACGAAGGACCGCCACCAGCAATGGCTCGGCGTCGCCGACATCATGCGCGCGGAAGCACACGAAGAAGCGCGCGCCGCCCTCGAGCGGGCCGCCGGGCGCGCCAATGGGGTGGCCGGCATCACCGCCGAACTGGTGATCCGCGAGGGGGACCTCGCCCAGGAAATCCTCAATCTGATCGAAGAGGACGAGGATATCACCCTGCTCGTGCTGGCAGCGAGCACCGGCCAGGAGGGACCGGGACCGCTGGTGTCCAGCCTCGGCAAGACAGCCGGACAATTCCCGATTCCGGTCACCATCGTTCCCGGGCATCTGAGCGACGAGGAAATCGGCGCCCTGTCCTGAGGTTCCGCCCGGCCGGTCGATTGCCGGTTGACCTTGGCCCGCAAACCACCATTTTATGCGGCAACGGGCGCGCGGGACCGGCAGCGCCCTGGAGCGACGAACATGTTCATCCAGACAGAAGCCACGCCCAATCCCTCCACGCTCAAGTTCCTGCCCGGCCGCCCGGTGCTGGACCGCGGCACCCTCGACATCCGCGAGAAGGCGCAGGCCGCGAAATCGCCGCTGGCGGAACGCCTGTTCGCGATCGCCGACGTGGAAGGGGTCTTTTTCGGATCGGATTTCATCGCCGTGACCAAGGCGAACGGCGAGTGGCTGCAGCTCAAGCCGCTGATCCTGGGCGCGATCATGGAGCATTACATGTCCGGCGCGCCGCTGCTGCGCGACGGCGAAGCCAATGGCGGCGGCGAGCAGGAATTCTTCGATGCCGCCGATGCGGAGACCGTGCAAACGATCAAGGACCTGATCGAGACGCGGGTGCGACCGGCAGTCGCCAATGACGGCGGCGATATCACCTTCCGCGGTTTCAAGGACGGGGTTGTCTATCTCGCCATGAAAGGCGCCTGCTCGGGATGTCCGTCATCGACGGCCACGCTGCGTCACGGCATCCAGAACCTGCTGCGGCATTTCGTGCCGGAGGTTCAGGAAGTCCGACCGATATAGCGGCCGAGCGCTACTTCCGTTTCCGGACTTTCAACGGCCCTGTCACGGGCGGCAAGCGCACGTTAGGCTGGCGGCCGAACCAAGGACGGCCTGAGCCGGGACCGGTGGCCTGATGCGCGTGCTCGCGATCGATACCGCACTGGAGGCGTGCGCGGCAGCGCTGCTCGATACGACGCGCGGCGCCCTTCTCGCCAGCGTTTCGCTGCCGATGACGCGGGGCCACGCCGAAGCTCTGATGCCGGTGATCGAGACGGTGATGCGGGATTCCGGCCTCGCCTTTTCCGATCTCGACCGCATCGCGGTGACGACGGGACCCGGCAGCTTCACCGGCTTGCGCGTCGGGATTGCCGCCGCGCGCGGGATTGGACTTGCCGCCGGCAAGCCCGTGGTCGGGCTGACGACGCTCGCCGCGCTCGCAGCCCCGCTGATCGCTGCCAACGACCGGCTGCCGGTCACCGCCGCGATCGACGCCCGCCATGAGCACGTTTACGTCCAGATTTTCGGGCCGGCCGGACGCACCGTCCTCTCCGCCCGCATCATTCCCGTCGCGGATGCCGTGCGCGCGGCATCGGCCATGGGCATGATGCGGCTCATCGGATCGGGCGCCGGACTGATGGCGGCAGCCTGGCCGCCGGCCCCGGCCCTGCACGCGGTCGATGACCGGCGCGCCGCCGATATCGACTGGGTGGCGCGGCTCGGGGCCGCCGCCGACCCTAAGCAATCCGCGCCGAAGCCGTTCTACCTGCGGGCGCCCGACGCGCAGCCGCAGGATGCGGCGCAATTGCCCCGACGATGAACGCATTACTGGCCTGGCTTCGCGCGTTGTTTTCGGCCGGCGAACCGGCTTTGGCCGACGCCACGCCGGCCGATGCGCCCGGCATCGCGCGCCTGCATGCCCAATCCTTCCGGCAGGGCTGGAGCGAGGACGAGATCGAGCGGCTGATTGCGGACCGGTCCGTGCTCACGCAGCGCGCCCGGACCGGGCGCAGGCTGGCCGGATTCATCATGTCCCGCCACGCCGCGGGGGAGGCCGAAATCCTGTCGGTCGCGGTCGCGCGCGGGCAGCAGGGGCGCGGCATCGCGCAACGCCTGCTCATCTCCCATCTCGGACGCCTGATGGCGCTCGGCGCGCGCGCGGTATTTCTGGAGGTCGACGAGGATAACGTGCCGGCCTTGCGGCTGTACCGGAGGGCCGGATTCCGAGAGGTCGGCCGCCGGCCGGGCTATTATGCCGGCCGGTACGGAAGGCCCGCGAATGCGCTCATCCTGCGCCGCGATCTCGCCTGAGGGCGGAAGAAGACTTTTACGCGTTTCGCTCGGTTGTGATATTGAGCCGAGAGAGGTTTCTGCGAGGATCCGTGTCGAAAAAAGCGCTCAACACGATTGAAGCCCGCTGCGTCGAAAAGGGCATGCGCATGACGGAGCAGCGCCGCACGATCGCGCGCGTACTCAACGAATCCGACGACCACCCCGATGTCGAAGAGCTTTACCGGCGCTGCGCCGACCTCGACAGCCACATTTCGATTTCGACGGTCTACCGGACCGTGAAACTGTTCGAGGACGCCGGCATTATCGAACGCCACGACTTTCGCGAGGGCCGCGCCCGGTTCGAGCAGGCCACGGACGCCCACCACGATCATCTGATCAATTTGCGGACCGGCGAAGTGATCGAGTTCCAGTCCGAGGAGATCGAGCGCCTGCAGGCCGAGGTCGCCCGCAGGCTGGGCTATCGCCTAGTCGACCACCGGCTGGAACTTTACGCGGTACCGCTCGGCGAGGCCAAAAAAAGCTGAATTTCCATGGCCGGGCATGACGCCCCGAATGCGGCATCAGACGGCGGTGTTCATGCAACCCATGGTTGAAGCATTCCAATCTGAGCCAGAAAACGCTATGCATCGGCGCGCGGCGCGGACCATCCGGCCGCCCACCCACGGAATGGGAATGTGAGAGAGATCGAGCCTTCTGAGGCATTCGGACCGTTGGCAATTCCGTCTGATGGGCCGATCGAGCGGCATGACCCGACCCCGTAAGCTTTTCGTCAAATCCTACGGCTGCCAGATGAACGTCTACGATTCCCATCGTATGGCCGATACGCTGGCGCCTGAGGGCTTTGTCGAGACCACGACGGCGGACGACGCCGACCTTGTCATTCTCAATACCTGCCACATCCGCGAAAAGGCCGCCGAGAAGGTCTATTCCGAGCTCGGGCGGCTGCGGCTGCTCAAGAACTCCGCCCGCACGCAAGGCCGCAAGCTGACGATCGCGGTCGCCGGCTGCGTGGCCCAGGCCGAGGGCGAGGAAATCCTGCGCCGCGCGCCGATGGTCGACCTCGTGTTCGGACCGCAAAGCTATCACCGGCTCCCCGACCTGCTCGCGCGCGCCGAACGCGACGGCCGCGCCATCGACACCGAATTTCCGGCCGAGACCAAATTCGATTTTCTGCCCGCCGCTGCCGGCGACAAGGTGCGCGCGCGCGGCGTGACCGCCTTTGTCACCATCCAGGAAGGGTGCGACAAGTTCTGCACCTTCTGTGTCGTCCCCTATACGCGCGGCGCGGAAAGCGCGCGCCCGGTCGCCAGGATCGTGGCCGAGGTCGAACGGCTCGCCGCCTGCGGGGTGCGCGAAGTGACGCTGATCGGCCAGAACGTCAACGCATTTCACGGCGAGGATATCGACGGCAGCACGTGCCCGCTCGGACGGCTGCTGCGCCGGTTGGCGGAAATTTCCGGCATTGCACGATTGCGCTATACGACCAGCCATCCGCGCGACATCGACGGGGATCTGATCGAAACGCATCGCGACCTCAACGCGCTGATGCCGCAACTGCACCTGCCGGTGCAGTCGGGCTCCGACCGCATTCTCAAAGCAATGAACCGCCGCCATACGGCGGACGATTATCGCCGCGTCATCGAACGGCTGCGGCGTGCGCAGCCGGCGCTCGCCGTCACCTCCGACTTCATTGTCGGTTTTCCGGGCGAGACCGATGCCGATTTCGAAGCCACGTTACGGTTGATCGAGGACGTCGGCTTCATGACCGCGTTCTCCTTCAAATATTCGCCGCGGCCGGGAACGCCGGCGTCGGAGCTTGCCGACCAGGTGCCGGAAAGCGTCAAATCGGAGCGCCTGCAACAATTGCAGGCCCTGATCCTGCGCCAGAACGCGCGCTTCCAGCGGGATTGCCTTGGTCGTCTGTTCGACGTGCTGTTCGAAAAGCCCGGCCGGCATGCTGGCCAAATCGTCGGTCGCTCACCATATCTCCAGCCCGTGCAGGTGCTGGGTCCCGAAACACTGATCGGCGAAATAAGGCCGGTACGCATCACCGATGCGGGCCCGAACAGCCTGTTTGGCGTCGTTTGCGCCCCGCCACACGAGCGCCAGCACGACACCGCCTGCCTCGCCGCAACTGGAGCCTGAGCCGATTTGCGCAGTTTCACGCCCGACAAGAATGCCCTGATACCGGCCGGCGGCGATACCAGTCCCATGACCCAGGTGGTGCTCGCCTTTGACGACAACCGGCTGGCCTCGGTGCTGTTCGGGCAATACGGGCAAAACCTCGCTTTGATCGAGCGCAAGCTCGGCATCGTGGCGGATTCGCGCGGCAACCATGTCACCATCGAGGGCGCGCGCGAATCCTGCGACCAGGCCCGCCGCGTGCTGGAGAATCTCTATAATCAGATCAAGGGCGGCGCCGAGCTGGTGCCGGGCGACGTCGAAGGCGCCATCCGCAACGTAATTTCGCAGGGCTCGCTGTTCGATTTCGACCCGGCGGCGGCGCGCCCGACCTTCGAGGAAATCAACCTGCGCAAGCGCACGGTGCGCGCCCGCACGGCCGGCCAGGACGCCTATATCCGCGCGCTCAAACGCAACACGCTCGTGTTCGGCACCGGGCCCGCGGGCACCGGGAAGACCTGGCTTGCGGTCGCGCACGCGCTCGCCCTGTTCGAGCGCAAGGAGGTGGACCGCATCATCCTGTCGCGGCCGGCGGTGGAAGCCGGCGAGCGGCTCGGCTTTCTCCCCGGCGACATGCGCGAGAAGGTCGATCCGTACCTGCGCCCGATCTATGACGCCATGTTCGACCTCATGGACATGCGCATGGTCGAACGTGCATTGCAGGCCGGCGAGATCGAGATTGCTCCGCTCGCCTTCATGCGCGGGCGTACCCTGCACAACGCCGCCGTCATCCTCGACGAGGCGCAGAACACGACCGCCATGCAGATGAAGATGTTTCTCACCCGGCTGGGCGAAAACAGCCGCATGATCGTGACCGGCGACCCGAGCCAGGTGGACCTGCCCAATGGCCAGACGTCCGGCCTGTCGGATGCAATCCGCATATTGTCCGGGATCGACGGCGTCGGACATGTCGCGTTTACGCACGAGGATGTCGTGCGACACGAGCTGGTGTCCCGGATCGTTGCCGCCTACGAAAAAATCGAACGCGACGGCGGTCGCAAGCGCGAGGCCAAGGAATGACGCCCGCAGCGAAGCGCCCGTCCGGGACCATTTCGGTCGACGTGGTGACCGAATCGGCATTGTGGCAAGCGCACCGGCAGATCGCGGACACCGTGCGCGGCGCCCTTGCGGCTGCCGCGCAGATGACCCCTGGCGCGCACGGAGGCGTCGCCGTCGCCCTGACCGACGATGCGGCCATTCGCGCATTGAACCGCGCGTGGCGCGGAAAGGACAAGGCCACCAACGTTCTGTCCTTCCCGGCCCCCGCCGGAGCCAACCCTCCCGGCGTCCGACATCTCGGCGACATCGCCATCGCGTACGAGACGACCGCACACGAAGCAGCCGAGGACGACAAGATTTTCGCGCATCATGTCGCACATCTTGCGGTCCATGGCTTTCTCCATCTGCTGGGCTACGATCATGCGACCGACAAGCAGGCGGAGGACATGGAGCGGCTTGAACGCGCCGTGCTGGCGCGCCTGGCGATTCCGGATCCCTATGGGCGGCCGCAAGCCGAAACACTGACCCGTCATGCCTGATACCGACCCATCATTTCACAGCGATATGCCGGCGGCGTCCGAACGCGGCCGCAACCTGCCGGCCGTCGTACCGGCATCAACGCCGCGCGCCGAGGAGCCCGAAAACCTTTTCACGCGCTGGCTGCGCGCCTTTCTGGGCTGGCGAACGGGATCGATGCGGGCCGACCTCAAGGTCGTGCTCGAAGAAGGCGCGCCCGCCGAAACCGGCTTTTCGCCGGAAGAAAGCCGGATGCTCCGCAACATCCTAGGTTTGCGCGAGCGGCGGGTGGCCGACGTCATGGTGCCGCGCGCCGATATCGTCGCCGTGCAGAAGGACATCACGCTCGGCGAACTGATGAAGGTATTCGAGAATGCCGGCCATTCGCGACTGGTCGTCTATGACGATACGCTCGACGATCCGTCCGGCATGGTCCATATCCGCGACCTGATCGGTTTCATGACCGCGCGCGCCGCCCAAACGAAGCGGCGTCGCAAGAAGAGCGTGGCGGGCGATCTCGATCTGGCGGCCGTCGATCTGGCGATGCCGCTCTCAACGGCCAAGATCGTGCGTAAAATCCTGTTCGTTCCGCCCTCGATGCCGGCCATCGATCTGTTGGCGAAAATGCAGACCACGCGCATTCACCTGGCGCTCGTGGTGGACGAATATGGCGGCACCGACGGCATCGTTTCGATGGAGGACATCGTCGAGCAGATTGTCGGCGAAATCGACGACGAGCACGACGAAGACGAGGCGCCGAGCGTCGTGCGCCAGCCGGACGGCTCGTTCGTCGCCGACGCGCGCGCAACGCTGGAAAAGGTCATGGCCGTGGTGGGCTCGGGTTTCGACGTCGGCGATGTGGTCAAGGAGGTCGACACCCTCGGCGGCTACCTCGTCACGCAGGCCGGGCGCGTTCCGGTGCGGGGAGAACTCGTGCCCGGGCCGGGTCCGTTCGAGATCGAAGTGCTCGATGCCGACCCGCGGCGGGTCAAGCGCGTGAAGATTCATCGCGGGCGCCAGCGTCGTCTCGATCGCGGGCGCGGCCCTTCCGCCGCCGCTGATTCTGCGGCGCTCGACAACGCTTCCTCCAGCATTCCCCGCCGCCCGTGACGCTGACGCATCTGTCCCATTCCATCGTCCTGGCCTGGGGCTGGCGCCGTGCCGCCATCGCCTTCGCGGCGGGCGCGTTGTCCACCCTGGCGCTGGCACCGTTCGATGCGTGGCCGCTGATGCTGCTGACGTTTCCGGTCCTGGTCTGGCTGGTCGATGGCGCCGCGGCGGGACGCTGGGGCGGGGTCATCGCGGCTTTCGTGACCGGCTGGTGGTTTGGCTTCGGTTATTTTCTCGCCGGCCTCTACTGGATCGGGCATGCATTTCTCGTCGATGCCCATATTTTCGGATGGCTGCTGCCGTTCGCGGTCACCGCCATGCCGGCGGGCCTGGCTTTGTTCACTGCGACCGGTCTTGCCTTCGCGCGCCTGATCTGGACGAAGGGTCCCTGGCGGATTGTCGCACTCGCGATCGCCCTGACCGCCACGGAATGGTTGCGCGGGCATATCCTCACCGGCTTCCCCTGGAATGCCTATGGCTACGCGCTGACCGGCCCGCTGGTTCTCGCCCAGGGCGCGGCCGTGGTCGGGCTTTGGGGGATGACGTTCTTTGCCGTGCTGCTGTTCGCAAGCCCGGCCGCGTTGGCCGACGATCCGGCCTATTCGCGGCGGCGGTTCGTCCCGGCCGTGGCCGCAAGCGCGCTTCTGATTGCCCTGGCGGCATATGGCAGCCTGCGGCTGGCGCGCACGCCGACGGCGTTCGTGGACGGCGTGCGCCTTCGCATCATGCAGCCCAACCTGCAGCAGGACGAGAAATTCAACCGCGGCGCCAAGCAAAGCGTGATGGCGCGCTATCTCGCGCTCTCCGATCGAGCGACCGGCCCGCAGCAATCCGGAATGCGCGATGTCACGCACCTGATCTGGCCGGAATCGGCCTTTCCGTTTTTTCTGACGCGCGAGCCCGACGCGCTTGCGCAAATCGCCGATCTCCTGCCGCCGGGCAGCGTACTGATCACCGGCGGCGTGCGTCCTGCCGACGATCTGCTCAACCGGTCCGCGCCGCGCGCGTACAACTCGATCTTCGTCGTCAACCATGACGGCTCGATCCTTGCCGCCTACGACAAGGTGCATCTGGTGCCGTTCGGCGAATATCTTCCGTTTCAGACCACGCTCGAAAGCCTCGGCCTGACGCAGCTCACCAGAGTGCGCGGCGGGTTTATGGCCGGCGACCGGCGGCGGACCTACGCCGTACCGAATGCGCCACGGATGCTGCCGCTGATCTGCTACGAGATCATCTTTCCGGGCGAAGCCGTTCCGTCGAACGAAGCACCGGGCTGGATGCTCAATCTCACCAATGACGGCTGGTTCGGCCGCAGCACCGGGCCCTATCAGCACTTCCAGCAGGCGCGCGTGCGGGCCATTGAAGAGGGATTGCCGCTCGTACGCGCCGCCAATACCGGCATTTCCGCCATCGTCGACC
>WBUW01000046.1 GCA_008933495.1 Pseudorhodoplanes sp. | reverse complement strand
GTGCAGAGCCTGCCTGCACCGCGCGCGAGTCGAGTTCATTCAATCGCTGCTCGAACGCACGCCATTCCGCCGCTGCTTCCCGGGCGGTCATGCGGTCGAAGTAATTGAATGCAAGAAGCCCAAGAACCAGCAACGCGGCGAGCTGGAGCACGACGGAGGCGATCGATCGCCCGCCGGCGCGCGATGCCGCAAGCATCACGAGCAGCACAACCAGCAGGGCCACCGCCACCGCCGACCACCACGGCAACGCCAGCATTCCGGTTGCAGGATCGAGGAGCGCCATTGTCTTGCCAGTTCCTACCGCGCGGTCATGTTCCGCCCGCCGGTCGGAAGTGGGGCACGAGGTCGCTCGCCGCCGCAAACGCCCCTTTGGCCTCGATCGATGTCATCGCCAGCATCGTACGCAAACCGGTGACCCCGCCCCCGCTTCCCGCCGCCAGAAGCACCGCCGCCATCTGCGTTTCGCTTGGCGCTTCGGCAATCACCAGGAAGTCGTATTCGCCGAAGGTCAAATAATAGCCGATCAGCCGACCGCCCGCCTTGGACAAGAGCCGTGAGACGGCATCGGCCCGGTCTTCGGGCTTGACCACCATGCCCTTGATCGCTTCGCGGGTGTAACGACCCTGGGTAATGAATATGGGCATCGTTTTTCTCCTGAAACAGCGCCTGATCGGATCAAATCACCCTCGCGAGCCCATCACAACAGCGCCGCAATTGCCGGGAACAAGGCGAGCGCTGCGGCGTTTCGGTTCCGAGCTTATCGCTGGAGGATGACATGCGAATTCTGATCGGCATGATTTTGGGCGCCGCCTTGACCGTCGGCCTCGCCTATTATTCGGACTCCATGCGAACATCATCAGTCGCGTCCGGACCGGCGGCGGCGGAAAACCGTCCGATGGTCAATTGGGACGTGGTTCAGACCAACTGGGGTACCTTTATGCAGCGGGCGCAACAGGGGTGGTCCGAATTGCGCGCGCGTATTTCGCGCTCGTGAGCGGACCGCTCACCGGTCGCGATCGAGCTGGCTTTCCTTCGCCACGCGTTCGAACGCCTCGCCGGTGCTCTTGATGCGGTATTGGTGCTCGTCGCCGTCCGGCGGCAGAAGCTTGACGACCTTGAAGGTCCCGGTGCCGCTCACCCGCGTGATCGGGCCAGCGATGAACTTCACGGTCTGGCCCACGGCGTACTTGTGAGATTTCAACACAACACTCTCCACTGACGCATCGGGTTCGCCGCGCCGCAGCGCCGGCCGTCCCGGCTGAACAATTATTTAATGTTATTTATAGCACCGCCGGCCGAAAGGTGGGGGAAAAAGCAGGACTCATTCAAAATTAGCATATAACTTTAATGAATATATCATTTTATTGTCAATATCTTATTTATCCTTTTCGCGATCTCACTTTAAGTTTATTCGCGCCGGCTTAAATAACAGCCGCGGGGCTTTGCCGGGAGCCTGTTCATACCGCGAGCGGTGCGGTTCAGCGGCGGATTTCCTCGCAAACGGTGGTTTTCCGGCGGCGCTGATCAGGCATTTGCGCGCGCGCATCGCGGGCCAACGTTGCTCGTTAATCGCACGCCGTCTTCGGCGCCGGCGCTCCTGGTTCCGCCCGCACTCGCACCAACGGTCCCGGCCGACCGCAGCCCCGGTGACCGTGCGGGCGGCCGCTTTCCACGCGGCGGCAGGCCGCGACATCACCGGCAGCGTCGCCACTGCCACGCCCGTCATCAGCAATTTGCGCATCGTCCCCTCCTCGCCTTCAGCGAAGGACGGAACGCATTGACGACGAAAATCACTCCAGAGGACTCAGGACTGGCGAAACCGGCGCCACAGGAACAGGATGATGATCGCACCGATCGTGGCAGCGATCAGCGTGCGGAAAAATCCGAACACCGCAATCTGAAGCACATCGGCGAGCTTGCCGCCGACGAATGCGCCGGCAATGCCGACCAGAATATTGGTGAAGATGCCGTGATCGGACTCGGTAATTTTCTCCGCGATCCAGCCGGCAATGGCTCCGATGACCAGCATCGAAATCAGACCGACACCCGGATTGCCGAGAATGCCCTGCATGTCGCCCATTCGCCCTTCTCCTTCGCTAATCCCGCGTCTTGTGCGCACAAAAACAAATTGTAGCCCGCCGGCCCTCCGTTGCACAATGAAGCTGATGCACGTCGGCGCGATGACGGGATAGCACGATGCGACTGCAATTCGTCGGCTGCGGCGACGCCTTCGGCTCCGGCGGCCGCTTCAATACCTGCCTGCACCTGACCGGCGCGCATGCAAATGTGCTGATCGACTGCGGCGCGTCCTCGCTCGTCGCGATGAAGCGGATCGGCATCGACCGCAATGCGATCGACGCGATCATTGTCACGCATTTTCATGCC
This sequence comes from Pseudorhodoplanes sp., assembly GCA_008933495.1. GTDB lineage: Bacteria > Pseudomonadota > Alphaproteobacteria > Rhizobiales > Xanthobacteraceae > Pseudorhodoplanes. The sequence goes on along the minus strand of WBUW01000046.1, from coordinate 9,486 downwards.
GATCACTTTGGCGGGATTCCGTTTTTCATCCTCGACGCCCAGCTCGTGACCAAGCGCCAGAGACCGCTCGTGCTGGCCGGCCCGCCCGGCTTGCAGGGCTGGTATGAGCGGCTTTTTGCGACGACATTTCCCGGCGAACGCAGCCTGCCCTTTCCGCTCACCTTGATCGAAGTCGAGATCGGGCGAGCGAACGCCGTGGCCGGCCTGCAGGTGATCCCTTTCCCGGTCCGGCACGACGAAAAGGCGGGCCCCTGTCTCGCCTACCGGATCGAGGCCGAAAACAAGGTCTTCTGCTATTCAGGCGACACTGCCTGGACCGAGACGCTGATCGGTGCCGCCCGCGGAGCCGATCTGTTCATCTGCGAGTGCTACGTTTATGAAAAAGACTTGCGCGCGCACATGTCTCTGCATGTCTTGCGCGAGAAGCTCCCGCTCCTCGGTGCCCGGCGAACCGTGCTCACCCACATGAGTGACGACATGCTGGCGCACGCACGCGACGTGGCCCTTGAGACCGCGCAGGACGGGATGATTATCGACTTCTGAGCCGGTTATTATTGCGCACAGGCGATTTCGATGTCCTTGCGTCGCGGTTCGGGAATGGGCGGCGGCTCGGTAAAGCCCTTGCACAAGCGGCCGATCCTCCCGCCATCGCTTGCGGCGCCGGGCACGCAATAAAGTCCGCTGCCGTCCTTCTGCGGCGTAAACCGCAGCCCGCGGGCGGTCCCGGCTTTGTCGTCCAGTGTCGACGCCAGGTGGTTTAGTACATGCACCCGCAGCGCCGCCTGATCTGCGGGCAGGCGGCGCACGCGCGTATGCGTATCGGTCAGAGGCAGCACCTCGACCGCGCGGATTGCGAGCGCGCCGCTGGCTTCCCTTTTCAGGTGCACGCGCGCCATCAGTCCGTAATCCTTGCAGACTGGGTTGGCGGTCATGTCGGCGGTGCCGTGGTGCAGGAAATTGCCGAGGCCGTAGAAGATCAGCGACTTGCCAGCCATCTCGACGCCGCGCGTGACATGGGCATGATGCCCGACGATCAGGTCGATGCCGGTGCGCTGGGCCGCTTCGCCGCGCCATTGCGCCAGTTGCAGGGAATCGGCGCGCACCTTGCCTTCATAGCCATAATGGATCGACAGGATGCGGAATGCCGCCGGCGCCTCGCGCAGGCGGCGCAGGACTTCCCTGAAGTCCTCGTCAAAACGATAGGCGATCTGGCCCGGCTGGCTTGCGCCCGCGCGATGGCGCTCAAGATTGTTGGTGACGATGCCGATGGCGCCGAAGGCGATCTTTGCGCCCTTGATCTCGACAAGCGCGGGCTGCGCCGCCTCGTCGCGGGTCATGCCGATGCCGGCGGCCGCCAGCACGCCCTTGCCGCGCAGCGCGTCCACGTGCCTGAGTGTTTCCTTGAGGCCGGGCGTCCCGAAATCCATGGAATGGTTGTTCGCGAGCGACAAAAGATTGAACCCGCGCGACACGAGATGGCGCAGACCGGCCGGGTGCATCCGGAAATTGAACGGCCGCGTCTGCCCCTTGCCGTCGGCGGCCAGATCGCTGCGGTCGCTCACGACCGTCTCGACATTGACGAGATTCAGGTCGCCGTCGATCTCCCTGGCGATCGGCGCGGTCGGGTCCGGATAGGCGTAGAAGACCCCGGCCTTGGCCGACCCGCGCGGATCGGAACCGAAGCCGGCATCGCCGGCAAGCACGATCGTCAGGTCCCCGGCCGCGCGCGGGGCCTGTGCAAGCGCCGGCGCACCGCCAAGCGGCAGCGTCAGGGCGAGCCAAAGCAGTCTGGACGGTCGCATCGCGTGCTCGCCTAACCCGTGACGCGATTCTGATCCAGCGGCATTCCGGTCCCTCGGTCAGATTTGAATCGGATCGCAAGAACGATCAATATTCGCGGATACAGGCGTCCATCCAACACCCCTCGAGTCCTAGTCTCGAACAGCCGGCATGCAAACTGCGCCAAGCGAGGTCAGCGAAATTGCCATCCGCGTGCGCGCCGTCGCGCAGCTATTCAATTCGCTCGACCCCTCCCCGTTTCTCGAAAAGGACCTCGACAGCGATGCCGAGGAATTCATCGTCGGCTGGGCGCGCGAATTGCCGCGCAATGCCGCGCTCCGCATCGCCATCTATCTGCCGCCGGAGACGGCGGCGATGCCCGAAACCGCCCGCCTCGGCGAGGTCTTTTCCCGCTATTTCGACTACCGTGCCCGCATGATCGAGCGCGACCTGCGCGAACTCTTCCGCATCGGCCGCAGCGCGCTCGCCATCGGCATTCTCGCGCTTGTGCTCTGCCTCACCGCAAGCCAGCTTGTTGCCCCGCTCGCCCCCAATCCGACGATGGTGCGCATCATTGAGGAGAGCTTCATCATCGTCGGCTGGGTGGCCAACTGGCGGCCGATCGAAATCTATCTCTATGACTGGTGGCCGCTCCGCCGCCGGGTCCAGCTCTATCGCCGGATCGCGGCGGCGGCGGTCGTCGTCAAACCGGAATAGGCGCGTTGGCGATGGCAACGCGCTATATCCGCGCCGCGTGCTCGCCGGAGCGATGCCTGAGCGCCTTGGCCAGATCCCGCTTGTCCAGCTGCGTGCCGTCGTCGCCTTCGATCAACAGCGCGCTGCGGCCGTCGCGGCTGACCCGGTGCGCCCAGCCGATCGCCTCGTCGAGCGTCGCAAACGACTTGAACAGATGCCGGCGCTTGTCGAGCGGGCCGAGCCGTGACCCTTGCGGGCCGCTATAGACACGGAACATGGTGCTCTCCCTTGCCTGAAGCCCCCGCCCCGAGTTAAATGAAAACAACATTCGGGCCGAACAATGGTTTCGCCCGCAAGAACAAACGACGGCAATATCCTCACATCCGAAACACGCCGAACTTCGTCTCCGGGACCGGCGCGTTCAGGGTCGCGGCGAACGCCAGCGCCAGTACGCGCCGTGTCTCGCTCGGCAGGATGATGCCGTCGTCCCACAGCCGGGCGGTCGCAAAGTATGGATCGCCCTCGCGCTCGAACTGGTCGCGGATCGGCGCCTTGAATTCCTCCTCCTCCACCTCGCTCCATTTGCCTCCCGCCGCCTCGATATTGTCGCGCTTGACAGTCGCGAGCACATTGGCGGCCTGGTCCGAACCCATGAGCTGCACCCGCCCGATCGGCCAGGTGAACAAAAAACGCGGCGAATAGGCGCGCCCGCACATGCCGTAATTGCCCGCGCCGTAGGAACCGCCGATCACGAGCGTGATTTTCGGCACCGCTGCGCAGGCAACGGCGGTGACGAGCTTGGCGCCGTTCTTGGCGATGCCGCCCGCCTCGTATTCGCGGCCGACCATGAAGCCGACAATGTTCTGCACGAACAGGAGCGGAATGCGGCGCTGGCAGCACAACTCGACGAAATGCGCCGCCTTCAGCGCGCTTTCCGAATAGAGAATGCCCTGATTGGCGACGATGCCGACCGGAATGCCATGGAGATGGGCGAGGCCGGTCACGATCGTCGTGCCGTAGAGCTTCTTGAATTCGTCGAATTCCGAATCGTCGACCAGCCGCGCGATGACTTCGCGCACATCGTATTGCTTCTTGAGGTCGACCGGCACGAAGGCTTCAAGCTCGGCCGCGTCGTAGCGCGGCGCGCGCGTCTCCCGGAGCGGAATGTCGATCGTCTTTTTTGCGTTGAGATTGCAGATGATCCGGCGCGCGATCGCGAGCGCATGATTGTCATCGCCGGCATAATGGTCGGCGACGCCGGAGCGGCGCGCATGGATGTCGGCGCCGCCGAGATCCTCGGCCGAAACCACTTCGCCGGTCGCCGCCTTCACGAGCGGCGGTCCGCCGAGAAAGATCGTGCCCTGCTTGCGCACGATGACGGTTTCGTCCGCCATAGCCGGAACGTAGGCGCCGCCCGCGGTGCAGGAACCCATCACGACCGCAATCTGCGGAATGCCCTGCGCCGACAGTATCGCCTGGTTATAGAAAATGCGGCCGAAATGGTCGCGGTCGGGGAACACTTCCGGCCATTGCGGCAGGTTGGCGCCGCCGGAATCGACCAGATAGACGCACGGCAGGCGGTTCTCGCGCGCGATCTCCTGCGCGCGCACATGCTTCTTCACCGTCATCGGATAATAGGTGCCGCCCTTGATCGTGGAATCGTTGGCGACGATGACGCACTCGCGTCCCTCGATCCGGCCGATGCCGGTAATCACGCCGCCGGCATGAATGGCGTCGTCATACAAGCCGAAAGCGGCGAGCGGCGAGAGTTCGAGAAACGGCGAGCCGGGGTCGATCAGCCGCATGACCCGGTCGCGCGGCAGCAATTTTCCGCGCGCGGTGTGGCGCTCGCGCGAGCGCAGATTGCCACCGAGCGCGGCCTCGGCGCGCCGGGCGATCAGCTCCTCGCGCAAGGCGCGCCACTGGGCGGCGTTCGTCTGCATGTCCCGGGCGCCCGGGTCAATGTTGGATTCGATATGCGCCACCGCTGGTCCTCCCGCGATTCCGTTCGGGGAACTATGGCGCGGGTTCCCGCGAAAGCAAACGCCGGCGCATACAGGCACGATGGTCGCGGGAACGGGGCTTGCGGTGCGGTCGCCCGGACGGCATTCGGGTGCCGTCCGGCTTGCGGGCGGAACGACGCTGCGCGCTGTGCGTTGACCCGGGCGCCGGCACCGGCAGGCGTGCGGGGGCATGAAGAGGAATTCAGCATGCGAGCAACCCATTTGATGTCCGGCGCCGCAGCGGTCGCGCTCATGGCCCTCCCGGCGCTCGCCTCCGCGCAGGAGATGAAAGGGCCCGCGGGCGCCGGCCCGGGACGCGCGCCTGCGGCACAACCGTCCGCGCCGGCCGAGAAGGTCGCCCCGCCTCTGAACGCGACCAAGGACGGCCTTTCGCCTGGGTCGCCCGGGTCGCCCTCGTCAGCGCCGAACCGCGGACAAGCCCGCGACATGTCGCCCCCGTCGTCGCCGGCGACCACCGGGCAGGGAGCGGCCGGCGCGTCGGCCAACCTGACAAACCAGCAACGCACGGCGATCAGCACGGTTATCCGTCAGCAGAAAGTCCGGCCCGTCACCAACGTGAATTTCACGCTTGCGATCGGGACCGCCTTGCCGCGCGATGTCGAACTGTATCCGTTGCCGGCGACGGTGATCGAGGTTTATCCGGCCTGGCGCGGCTACCGCTTCATCCTGGTCGGCGATGAGATCGTCGTGGTCGATCCGGGAACGTTCCGGATCGTGGCGATTATCGAGGCATGACCGAAGGCCGCTTGCGGACGCGAGCCGCCGGCGGATGGCGATCATCACAAAAGATTCACGATCCGGGCCGATACTGGCGAGGAACACCTTGCCTCGAGGGACGTTGTGCAAAGGTCTTGAACCCGGAGATGCGGTAACCATATCAGGTGAACAGCGCCCCACGGCGCGGCCCTTCAGGCGACGATGCTTCACGGCTGCGAACGGACGGATGTACTCCGGCGCAGTTCGTGAGACGAAAGCCCGGCCCGCATGCCGGGTTTTCTGTTGTTTGGGTGCCGCGGGACGTTCAGACCTCGTTCCCGGGCATCACCCAACGCTCCGCCCGCCCGTCCTTTTCCCAGTCCTTCCAGGCCGGCAGCGCCATGACCGCCTCCATGTAGGCGCGCGCGGCCTTCCCGACCGGGATGGCATAGCTCGCAAACCGCGACACCACCGGCGCGTACATGGCGTCCGCGTTGCCAAAGGCCCCGAACAGGAACGGCCCGCCCTGCCCGAAGCGGCCGCGGCAATCGGTCCAGATCGCATCGATGCGCGCGACATCGGCTTGCACCTCGGGCGCGAGCTCCCGGATTTTGCGCGGATCGCGCCGCATGTTCATGGGGCAGTGTTTACGCAACGCTGCAAAGCCGGCATGCATTTCGGCGGCGATCGCACGCGCGAGCGCGCGCGCCTTCAGATCGGCCGGCCAGAGCTTCTTTTCGGGATAACGGTCGGCGAGATAATCGAGGATCGCAAGCGACTCCCACACCGTCACATCGTCATCGACCAGACAGGGGACTTTTCCCGTCGGTGAATATTTGAGCACCGTCTCGCGGCTGCCCGGCTCATAGAGCGGGACGATCTGCTCGTCGAAATCGATTCCGGCAACCTTCATTGCAATCCACGGCCGCAAGGACCAGGACGAGTAATTCTTGTTTCCGATAAGAAGCGTCGGCGCCATCTTTGCCTCCGTGCGGGCGCCGATCATTCCGGGAGCAACCGGCCCGGCACAAGTCAATTCTGCTGATCCGCGGCATTTGCGTTGCGAATGGCTCGGCTTTGTCGACGCAGACAAATTGAGCTTGACCGTCGGCGCCGGCGGCGGGGTCAAAGGCCGATAATTTCCGGCGCCTTCGCGGACCAGACTGGCATCGCAGCGCCGCGAGCATGTTCCCGAAAAGTGTGAAACGGTGGTCGGAAAAGATCACGCTCGAACAAAGCGCAAAGGCGGGATGACGATTCGAGGAAATGCCGCTTTCGGGCGGCGAACTTCATCTTTCGCGGCTTGGGCGCGCCTGTTGATCGCGCGGGCGGCCTATCCGGCTTTCGGCTTCGCCGGCTCCGGCTGCTCCACCGGCGCATCGGCTTTCTTCCACGCCCCGAACCCGCCGCGCATATGCGCGACCGGTTTCAGGCCCATATTTTGCGCCGCTTGCGCAGCGAGCGCCGAGCGCCAGCCGCCACCGCAGAAGAACACGAATGTCTTGTCGTGGGTGAAGACATCCTTGTGATAGGGGCTTTCCGGGTCGATCCAGAATTCCAGCATACCGCGCGGGCAATGGAACGCACCGGGGATGCGGCCGTCGCGCTGCAACTCCCGGATGTCGCGCAGATCCACGAACACGACATCGTCACGCCCGTACAACGCCTGCGCCTGCTCGACCGAAAGGTTTTCGATTTCCTTTTCCGCGGCTTCGACGAGCGCGCGGACGCTGGTGGTGATGGTTTGCGGCATACCCGGTCTCCGGTTCGGCCGCACTCTTGGAAAGCGATGCAGGCGCGGTCAAGCGCACAAATGAAAACGGCGGCGCGGTTATTGCCGACCGCGCCGCCCGATGCCGCCGAAAGTGGGGGCTGTACGCTTACATGGCGGCATAAACCGCAAACACCGCGACGACGAGCAGAGCACCGCCCGTCCACAATACGGTCGAAAGCGTTGATTCGCTGGGGGCTTTCTCGATCGACATGGCCGTCTCCTGGTTTTGGCTGCGGAGCGCCGGCTGCATTCTCTCATACCCGGCCTCGGCCGCAGTCTTGAGTCTACTACTTTAGTATAATCTACCAGGCACCAATTAACCACAATCTGCGGTTGCATTTGTCGCGACTGAATGATCCGCAAGGATGGTATTCCAGCCGTCCCCTCCGGAGATCGTCATGGCGCTCCTTGCTCCCCTCGACCTGCTCGCGCTCGTTCTCTTCGTCGGCGCGTGGATGTCCTATCATGTCGCGCTCGAGTGGGTGGCGCATCGCCAGCCCGGCCTCAATGCGCGCATGGATGGCTACCGCGACGTCTGGATGACGCGCATGCTCGAACGCGAGGTGCGGATCGTCGATACGCAGATCATGGCCTCGCTACAGAATGGCACCGCATTCTTCGCCTCTACCTCGCTCATCGCGGTCGGCGGCGCGCTCACGCTACTGCGCTCATCTGACGACTTGCTGGCGGTTGCCGCAGCGCTGCCGTTCGGCGTCGAAACGCCCCGGGTACTGTGGGAACTCAAGGCGATGGGTCTTGCGGTGATTTTCGTCTATGCATTCTTCAAATTCAGCTGGTCTTACCGGCTGTTCAATTACGTCGCCATCCTGATCGGTGCGATGCCGCACGCGCGCGATCGCAAGAAGCCCGCCGCCAAATCCTATGCCATGCGCGCCGCGCACCTCTGCACCGTGGCGGGCCGCCATTTCAACCGCGGCCAGCGCGCCTTCTTTTTTGCGCTCGGCTATCTCGGCTGGTTCATCAGTCCATGGCTGTTCATGGCGGCGACCGCTGCGGTCGTGCTCGTGATGTGGCGGCGCCAGTTTATGTCCGACTCGCTGCATGCCATCGCAGCGGCCGAAAAGCCGCGTTACGCGAGGTGAATCAGAACCGACACGACGGCGACAAGGAAGACCGCAATGACCGTGCCGCTCGCAAGAAGCACGGTCTCGATCCATTGCAATCTTGCTTCCGCGGCGGCGTCCGCCGCCGCGTCCATCAACGCATTCATACCGGCAACCGGCACCTGCGTCGGCGAATCCACAGACATCACCCGTACCCCTTCCCCATAACGGCTTTCTTCGAGCGCCGCGGGAACGAGTGTGCTGCCGACAAGGGTAACAACCGGTTAACGTCGTTCGACGAAGGTGCGCTTGCGAAGCGCTTTGGTCTTCTTGCGTCGGTCTGTTGCATTCATGTCGCGCCCACCTACTGAAATCCAAGCTGCCATTCTCGCTCTTGCTTCGGAACGAGGCCCGGGCGGGACCATCTGCCCGAGCGATGCCGCACGCGCGCTCGGCGGTCCGCACCCGGACCAATGGGCGCCGCTCATGGGACCGGTGCGGGCGGCAGCCATTGCACTGGCGGAAAGCGGACGCCTCGTGATTTACCGCAAGGGAAAGCCGGCCGACCCGCGCGATCTTCGTGGCGTCTACCGCCTCGGTTTGCCGCGCCTGGATTGAAGCCTCAGCGCCGACAGCCGTCGGCAGCACGCACGCCATCGCAAGCCCCGCTCTTGGCCGGAGCCGGAAAGAGCTCCGAGGTCCGCCCTGCAAGCCAATAAGCCAGCAATCCAGCCCATTCGTGCGAAACGGTGTCGATCGCGTTCAGGCCGCCTGCAATCGAGCGTGGCAGCCCGGGCATGTGCGGCTCACCGGTCGACACCCAGTCGACAGGAAAAGGCTCGACCTCAAATCCGGCCCGGCGGAATGCGCCGACCGCACGGGGCATGTGATAGCTCGAGGTGACGAGCAGCCAGCGCTCGCCGGGCTTTGGCTGCACCAGCGCCTTGGTCAGCCAGGCATTTTCCGCCGTCGTCCGCGAGTCGCGCTCGATCAGGATGCGCGCGCGCGCAATGCCGAAACTCTCCCACAGGCGGACAGCGAAATCGGCTTCGCGCGGTCCACCGAACATGGACGCGTTGCCGCCGCTGAAAACGATCCTGGCGTCGGGAAAGCGCCGGGCAAGCTCGGCAATTTCGGTCATGCGTTCGGCCGACCCCCCGAGCGCGACGACGTTGCGCGCCGCCGAAACCTCCGGCTCGATCGCCCCGCCCAGGACGATGATGCCGGCGGGCGACGTGCCTGCGGAATCCCAGGCCGGGAAACGGTTTTCGAGCGGGGCCAGCAGCAGGCTGCCGAGCGGCAGGACGCCCGCGATCGCCATGGCGATCACGCTGCCGGCAAGAAGCCGGCGCCCGAGCGTCGCGTGACGCGTGAACAGGAGCGCTATGCCGACGAGCGCAAGCGCGAACAGGATGTTGGACGGACGCGTGAAGTACGCCAGAAGCTTTGACAC
>WBUW01000045.1 GCA_008933495.1 Pseudorhodoplanes sp. | reverse complement strand
ACCCAGGCGATCTTGTTGTGCCCCGCCAGCCATTCCGCGACCGCTTTGGCATTGTCGCAATGCTTCTGCATGCGCAGCGGCAGCGTCTCGATGCCGGTCAGGATCAGGAACGCGTTGAACGGCGACAGCGCCGGGCCGAGGTCGCGCAGGCCCAGTACCCGGCAGGCGATGGCAAAGGCAAAATTGCCGAACGTTTCGTGCAGGACGATGCCCTGATATTCCGGGCGCGGCTCCGACAGCATCGGATACCGTCCCTCGCGTGACCAGTTGAAGGTGCCGGCGTCGACGATCAGCCCGCCGATCGAATTCCCGTGGCCGCCGAGAAATTTCGTCAACGAGTGCACGACGATATCGGCGCCGTGATCGATCGGGCGGCAGAGATAGGGCGTAGCGAGCGTGTTGTCGACGATCAGCGGCACGCCGGCCCGGCGCGCAATATTGCTGATGGCCTCGATGTCGGTAATGACGCCGCCGGGGTTTGCGATGGACTCGATGAAGATCGTCTTGGTCTTGGGCGTGATGGCGCGTTCAAAGCTGCCGATATCGTCGGGATCGGCCCAGACCACGTTCCAGCCGAAATTCTTGTACGAGTGGTTGAACTGGTTGATCGAGCCGCCATAGAGCTTCTTGGAGGCGACGAACTCGTCCCCCGGCGTCATCAGCGCGTGCATGACGAGGACCTGCGCCGCATGGCCAGACGCCACGGCAAGGCCGGCGGTACCGCCTTCGAGCGCGGCCACGCGCTCCTCCAGCACCGCGCAGGTCGGGTTGCCGATGCGGGTATAGATATTTCCGAAAGCCTGCAGGCCGAAGAGCGAGGCTGCGTGGTCGACGTCGTCAAACACGAACGAGGTGGTCTGGTAGATCGGCGTCGCGCGCGCGCCGGTGGTCGGATCGGGCTGCGCACCGGCATGGACGGCGAGCGTCGCAAATCCGGGATTGCGTTCGGTCATGGGAGAAGTCCTCGTTGGGCCGCGTCTTCAGGATTGATAGTCGATTTGGTTTATCGAAGCGCCGACAGGCGTCAAGGCGCGTCCGGTTTATTGCGTTAATCGCGATGGAGCGCGCGGCGATGGCCCGCAACGTGGTATTTTTGTCTGGCAGCCGGCCGCTAGACGGTATCCTTATTCTCGCGCCCGGCGCGTGCGCTGGCCTCGTCCGGTCCGCCACTCGTGGTCTGGCGATCGAGCGCCATGCGCTGCACGCCCTTGCCGAGCAGGCGCGCGCGTTTGGACGACAGCGTGCGGGAATTGACCCCGATCCATGAGATTTCCGACGACAGCCGGCCATATTCGATTTTCGGGCAGCGGTTCATGATAACCTTGACGCCGGCCGCTTCCGCGCGGGCGGCGGCCGCATCGTCGCGAATGCCGAGCTGCATCCAGATCACCTGCGGCTTGGGCACAAGCGCGAGCGCCTCATCGACGACAGCAGCGGCAAACTGCGAGGCGCGGAAAATGTCGACCATGTCGACCGGTTCGGGGATATCGGCAAGCCTCGCATGGACTTTCTGGCCGAGGATGTCCTTGCCGGCGTGGCCGGGATTGACCGGAATGACCCGGTAGCCACGATCCAGGAGGTACTTGAAGGCAAAGTAGCTCGGCCGGTTCTCCTTCGGCGAGACGCCGACCATGGCGATGGTCTTCACCGTATTGAGAATGCCGCGGATATATTGATCGGAATAGGTGTCGTGATTCATGTCGGGCGCCGACCTGCGCGTCCTCACCTAGTCGGTCGCGCGGCCTTCCACAAGGCCGCTGCGCCGCGGACGGGCCCTTTCAACGGTCTTCCCAGGTCGGATTGCGCTTGTCGATGAAGGCGCAGATGCCTTCCTTGGCATCGCGCGCCATCATGTTTTCGGTCATCACCGCGGCGGCGTAGCGATAGGCGTCGGCCAGCCCCATTTCGGCCTGGCGGTAGAAGGCTTCTTTCCCGATCTTGAGAACGTGCGCGGACTTGGCGGCAATCCGGTCTGCAAGCGCAAGCGCCTCCTGCCGTTCACGGCCGGGGGCGACAACCGCATTGACCAGGCCGATGCGTCGGGCCTCCTCGGCCGCGACCGGTTCGCCGGTCATGAGCATGTGCATGGCGTCCTTGCACCCGATATTGCGCGTAAGCGCCACCATCGGCGTCGAGCAGAACAGTCCGATATCGACTCCCGGCGTTGCAAAGTGCGCCGCGGAGGAGGCCACCGCCAGATCGCAGGTCGCCACGAGCTGGCAGCCGGCGGCGGTCGCGACACCCTGCACGCAGGCGATCACCGGCTGGGGCAGGGCGACGATCGACTGCATCATCGCGCTGCAGATCGTCATGATGTGCTGGAAATAGGCGCGCCCGCCGTCGGGATCGCTGCGCCGGGCGGTGAGTTCCTTCAGGTCGTGGCCGGCACAGAAAACCGGACCGCTTGCCGCCACGACGACTGCGCGAATGCGACGATCATCGCGAATGGCCGCAAGGGTCTCACTCAAGGCCGCGATCAGCGCTTCCGACAGGCTGTTGCGGGCGGCCGGGCGGTTGAGCGTGAGAATGGCGACCGGCCCCTGGTCTTCGCGCAGCAAAATTGCCTCGGCCGGAGCCTGCGGTTTGGTCGGAGCATTCATGCCAGCCTCGTTATCGTGTGATGCAATCCCTTTGCGAAATTTCGACGCCAGTGTATCCGATTTCGGTGCGCGCAGGGGAGGCCGCCGCGACATGGCAGACAACAAACCGGCGATGGATATCGCAGCCCTGGAGGCATTCCTCTCCAGGGAATTTCCGCAGGCCTTCCATCCGGCCAGCGGTCTGTCGATCGAAAAGGTGTGGTTTGGCGGCAGCCGCGTGCGGCAGGCGTTTCGCGATCATTTCATCCGGCCGGGCGGGACCATTTCCGGTCCGACGATGATGATGCTTGCGGATTTCGCGCTCTATGTCGCGGTCCTGGCGGCGATCGGGCCGGTCGGTCTTGCGGTGACGACCAATCTCAACATCAATTTCCTGCGGCGGCCGGAGCAGTGCGATATCACCGCCGAAGCGCGGATTCTCAAGCTCGGCAAACGGCTTGCCGTTCTCGAATGCAGCATTTTCTCGGATGGGGTTGCCGAGCCGGTCGCCCATGTCACGTCGACCTATTCAATCCCTCCCATCAGTGGAACTTGACGCGAGGTAATATTGCACCGATTTTATAACCAATTGATATTATAATATAATTACAGGCTGCCGGCCGTTGACGCGGTGCCGTGCCTCGCGTAGAAGCGCGCGACCCTAATTTTGTCCGGAACATCCCATGAGCACCTATTCGGCCAAGGCTGCCGACATCGAGAAGAAATGGGTGATGATCGACGCCAAGGGCCTGATCGTCGGCCGCCTCGCCTCGATCGTCGCCATGCGCCTGCGCGGCAAGCATAAGCCGACCTTCACGCCCCATGTCGACGATGGCGACAATGTCATCATCGTAAATGCCGCAAAGGTCGTCTTCACCGGGCGCAAGCGCGAGAAGAAAGTTTATTACCATCACACCGGTTTTATCGGCGGCATCAAAGAGCGCAGCGCCAAGTCGGTCTTCGAGGGCCGTTTCCCGGAACGCATCGTCGAAAAAGCCGTCGAGCGCATGCTACCGCGCGGTCCGTTGGGCCGGCGCCAGCTCGCCAATCTGCGGGTCTATCCGGGGCCCGAACATCCGCACGAGGCGCAGAAGCCCGAGACGATCGATGTCGGCGCCATGAACCGCAAGAACAGGAGCGCCTGATGACCGAGATCGTTCAATCGATGGAAGGCCTGTCCGCGCTCAAGCCGGCGGCGCCCGAACAGCCCAGGCATGTCCAGAAACTCGACGCGCACGGCCGCGCCTATGCCACCGGAAAGCGCAAGAATGCGGTGGCGCGCGTGTGGATCCGGCCGGGTTCCGGCAAGATCACGGTGAATACACGTCCGGTCGAGGTCTTCTTTGCGCGGCCGGTGCTGCGTATGCTGATCCAGCAGCCGCTCGTCACCGCCAACCGCAACGGCCAGTACGATATCGTGTGCACGGTATCCGGCGGGGGTCTTTCGGGACAGGCCGGCGCGGTGCGTCACGGCATCTCCAAGGCGCTGACCTATTTCGAGCCGGAACTGCGCACGCCGCTCAAGCGCGGCGGCTTCCTCACGCGCGATCCGCGCGTCGTGGAGCGCAAGAAATACGGCAAGGCCAAAGCGCGCCGCTCCTTCCAGTTCTCCAAACGCTGAACCGGTTACCATCAGCACGAAAAAGGGACCCCGATCGGGTCCCTTTTTATTTTTTCTCGGTGATATTTTGCGTGCGATTTTCGTGAAAATCACCGCACGTCGCGCAACGCTCCGCAAACACCCGTCCGGCTATTGGATTCGCTACACGGATGGGGTGAGGCGCGGATGCGGAAGGCAGAATGCCTTTGGATGTGACGACGCTGTTCATCGTTGCGACCTGTGTCACCGCCTTGCTCGGGTTATTTCTGCTCGCGCTTTGGTTGCAGGACCGCTCGGTGCGTGCGCTCGGATGGTGGGCAGGGGCCTATATCATCGGCGGCACGGCGGTCGCGTTATGGCTGCTCGGGCCGCGCATCTCCGCAGAGATTTCCGATACGCTTGCGCCGGCGCTGCTGTTCGTCTGTTGCGGCATGATCTGGACCGGCGCGCGCAATTTTCACGGTCGGCGCGCGGTGCCGCTCATCGCCACCGCCGGCACGCTGATCTGGCTCGCCGCCGGCGCCGCGATTGATCTTCATGCGCGGGATGACCTGCGCGTCGTTCTGAGTTCCCTGATCATCGCAACATACGCGATGATGACAGCGATCGAATTAAAGCGCGAACGCCGCAATCCGAGAAAGGCGCGCGGCCGCGCTTACGCGCTGGCCGCGCTGCATGGCGCGCTGTTTCTCTCGCCGATCGTGACCATGCATTTCATACCGGATGACCCACCGGGGCTCAGCCAGGGAACGTTCGCGCTCTTTGCGCTGCTGACACTGCTTTATGTCGTTGGCACCGCCTTCATCGTCGTGGTCATGGCAAAAGAGCAAAGCGTTCTGGTGCACAAGACGGCATCGATGACCGATCCGCTGACCGGCCTATTCAACCGGCGTGGCTACGACGAAGCCGCGCAAAGGCTGATGGACAGGCAGATCCGGGGCGGTGAGGCGATCACCATCCTGATGTTCGACCTCGATCATTTCAAATCGATCAATGACCGCTTCGGGCACGACGCGGGCGATGCGGCGTTGCGGGTTTTTGCTGCGACCGTGAACCGGAACATGCGTGCCGGCGATATTGTCGGGCGTCTTGGCGGTGAGGAATTCTCGGCGATACTGCCGGGCGGCTTGGAGGCGGCCATGGTGGTTGCCGAGCGCGTGCGCGCCGCGTTCGAAAAGGCCGGCAACGTGATCGCCGGACGCGCGATGGCCGCCACCGTCAGTATCGGGGCATTTTCCGGGCCGGCCGCTCTGCATGAGCTGACCGAACTGCGCGCCAAAGCCGATGCGGCGCTCTACCGGGCCAAGCAGGAAGGGCGCAACCGCGTCGTCGGGGAGGCTGAAATCCCCGGCGGCGCAGGAACCATCGTTGCGACATCTGCGCCATCAGGCGCAACATCGCCGGCGGCCAGGCCGCGCCGCGTGGCCGCGGGCTGACGGCGGCAACCCTTCGTTTACCATTCGGCGGCACCATTCGTGGCGATGCGAGGCTCGTCCGCAATGCCTGCGATGAATATCGAGGCGCTTGAATCGCGTGTGCAGGTTGCGCGCGCGGCCTTTGCCTGCGCGTTCACAGATTCCAACGAATACGAAGCGGA
This sequence comes from Pseudorhodoplanes sp., assembly GCA_008933495.1. GTDB lineage: Bacteria > Pseudomonadota > Alphaproteobacteria > Rhizobiales > Xanthobacteraceae > Pseudorhodoplanes. Next base: position 6,098 of record WBUW01000045.1, on the reverse strand, counting down.
CCTGATCCGCGAACGTCGCGCCGCAGGAGCTTACGGACCGACCGCGCGCGGGCGCGCCTTGGCGCTGGCTTTGGTCCTGGCCGGCGCCTTGTTGATCCTCCTGGCTTTCCTCTGAGCGCGTAGTTGCGATAAAAAAAGGGCGCCCTGCAGAGCGCCCTTTGAAGTTTATCGCCTGCGCGATCGGAGGGAGCCGCCTACAACGAATAGTACATTTCGAACTCGACCGGATGCGGGGTGTGTTCGAAGCGGATCACTTCCTGCATCTTCAGATCGATATAGCTGTCGATGAAGTCGTCGTCGAAAACCCCACCGGCCTTCAGGAAGTCGCGGTCCTTGTCGAGGCTTTCGAGCGCTTCACGCAGGCTGCCGCAGACGGTCGGGATCTGCTTGAGCTCTTGCGGCGGCAGGTCATAGAGATCCTTATCCATCGGGTCGCCCGGATTGAGCTTGTTCTTGATGCCGTCGAGACCGGCCATCAGCATCGCGGCAAAGCCGAGATACGGATTGGCGAGCGGATCGGGGAAGCGCACCTCGACACGCTTGGCCTTCGGCGACGACGTGTAGGGGATGCGGCAGGAAGCCGAACGGTTGCGCGCGGAATAGGCGAGCAGCACCGGCGCTTCGAAGCCGGGAACCAGACGCTTGTAGGAATTGGTGGTCGGGTTGGTGAAGGCGTTGATGGCCTTCGCGTGCTTGATGACGCCGGCGATGTAGGACAGGCAGGTTTCCGACAGGTCGGAGTACTTGTTGCCGGCGAAGACCGGCTTGCCGTCCTTCCAAATCGATTGATGGCAATGCATGCCCGAGCCGTTGTCGCCATAGACCGGCTTCGGCATGAAGGTCGCGGTCTTGCCGTAGATATTGGCGACCTGATGGATGCAGTATTTGTAAACCTGCATCTGGTCGGCCATGTAGGTCATCGGCGAGAATTTCAGGCCGAGTTCGTGCTGCGCGGACGCGACTTCGTGGTGGTGCTTCTCCACCTTGGCGCCCATCTTGGCCATCGCCGCGAGCATTTCGCCGCGCATGTCCTGCGCGGGGTCCTGCGGCGGCACGGGGAAATAGCCCTTCTTGGTGCCGATGCGGTGGCCGAGATTGCCGGCCTCATATTCAGTGTCGGAGTTGGTGGGAAGCTCGATCGCGTCGAGCCGGAAACCGGTATTGTACGGATCGGCCTTGAAACGCACGTCGTCAAACACGAAGAATTCCGCTTCCGGACCGAAATAGACCGTGTCGCCGATGCCCAGCGACTTGACCATGGCTTCGGCTTTCTTGGCGATGCCGCGCGGATCGCGGTTATAGGGTTCGCCGGTCGTCGGCTCGAGCACGTCGCAAACGAGCACCAGGGTCGTCTCGGCGAAGAACGGATCAATACAGGCGGTCGCCGGGTCCGGCATGAGAGTCATGTCCGACTCGTTGATCGCCTTCCAGCCGGCGATCGAGGAGCCGTCGAACATCACGCCCTCGGCGAAGGTGTCGTCTTCGATCATCGTGATGTCGAACGTGACGTGTTGCCACTTTCCGCGCGGATCGGTGAACCGGAAATCGACGTATTTGACGTCGTTGTCCTTGATCATTTTCATTACGTCTTTGGCGGTCGTCATAGAACGCGTTCCCTTTTTCTCACGGGATTAGAGTGTGTCACCCCAACGATCATCGATCAGATGGCGTCCAACCCGGATTCCCCCGTTCTGATCCGGATTGCTTCTTCGATATTGGACAGGAAAATCTTGCCGTCGCCGATCCGCCCGGTCTGGGCGGCGCGGCGGATGGCATCCACGGCCTTGTCCACCATGTCATCAGCCAGCACGATTTCGATTTTCACCTTCGGCAGGAAATCGACCACATATTCGGCGCCGCGATAAAGTTCGGTATGCCCCTTCTGGCGGCCGAAGCCCTTGGCTTCGGTGACGGTAATTCCCTGTAGCCCGACTTCCTGCAACGCCTCCTTCACCTCGTCGAGCTTGAATGGCTTGATGATGGCCTCGATCTTCTTCATTGCGCTTCCTCTCCGGCCCCGCGGGTATCACAACCAGCAAGGCGATTTGGCGGTTAGCAGGTCTCGTGCCAAACCGATGGACAACAGGAAAGTAATGATAAGTCAGTGATTTATCATAAGATCGCCCATTTTCTCGGCGTTCCGCGTTTCCGGTTATGATCATGAAATAATCAGTTTGCCTATTTAGTAGCCGCCGGGGTGGGCACGCAATATTTGTCTGCGCCGTGACGCAGTCTTAGCGTGAGCCGTCATGATCGAGCTACTGTCCAATGCAGAAATGGCGGCTGCCGACGCCTTGGCAACAAGGCGCGGGATCGACTCCCTGCTGCTGATGGAAAACGCCGGCTGCGCCGTGGCTGCCGCCGTTGCCGCGTCCTGCCCGCGGGGCGAACGTATCGGCGTGGTTGCCGGCCCCGGGAACAATGGCGGCGACGGGTTCGTGGCCGCCCGGGTCCTGGCCGAGCGCGGATATCATGTGACGGTCGCTCTTCTGGGCGAGCTATCTGCGCTCAAGGGTGATTGCGCAGCGATGGCACGGAAATGGGCGGGTGCGGTTACCCCGGCGGGCGGCTACGATCTCACGCAGGACTCCGTTTTGGTCGATGCCCTGTTCGGCGCCGGTCTCGACCGTCCGCTGGAGGGACAGGCGCGCGCGGTCGTCGAGCGCATGAACGCCTCCGGGCGTCCCATCGTGGCGGTCGATCTGCCGAGCGGTATTAATGGCACGACCGGCGAGGTCATGGGCGCGGCGGTGCGGGCCGGCCAGACGGTCACATTCTTCCGGCGCAAATGGGGACACGTCCTGTTGCCCGGCCGCCTGCATTGCGGGCCGGTCGCGGTTGCCGATATCGGCATTCCGGCCGGCGTGCTCGACGATATCGCGCCACGGACGTTCGTGAACGGCCGCGCGCTTTGGATAAGTCAGTTTCCGGTGCCCGCGCCCGACACCCACAAGTACCAGCGCGGCCATGTGGTCGCGATCGTCGGCCCGATCGCGTTTTCGGGTGCGGGACGGCTTGCGGCCTTGGGCGCGCTGCGGGCGGGGGCGGGCCTCGTCACCATGGCATGCCCGCGCGAGACCCTGGCGGTCGCCGCCGCGACCAGTCCGTCTTTGATGGTCCGCGCCGCAGACAGCTCGGCCGATCTTCAGGGTCTTCTCGCCGATCCACGGATCAATGCCGTCGTGATCGGCCCGGGCGGCGGTGCAGGTCCCGACATGCGGGCGAAAGTCGCCGTCGCGCTCACGGGCAAGCGCGCGGCCGTGCTCGACGCGGATGCGCTCACGAGTTTTGTGGACGAGCCGAAAAACCTCTTTACAATGCTCGCGACTCACCCTGATTCGCCCGCGATCCTGACGCCACATGAAGGCGAATTTCGTCGAATTTTCAGTAAGAAATCACAAAAACCTCCAGTTAAACAAAAACTTGAGGAAACACGCGAAGCTTCACATGAAGCAGCCGCCGTCATCGTGCGCAAAGGGGCCGATACGATCATCGCCGCTCCGGACGGCCGCGCCGCGATCAACGAAAACGCACCACCCTGGCTTGCCACCGCGGGCGCGGGCGATGTGCTCGCCGGCATCATCGCCGGATTGCGCGCGCAGGGCATGCCAGCGTTCGAAGCCGCCTGCGCCGGCGTGTGGATCCACGGCGAGGCGGGAAAGGCGCTCGGCCCGGGCTTGATTTCACAGGACCTGCCTGGGGCGCTGCCGGCAATCTATCGCTCGCTATATGCCCGCGCGGCGCCGCTGCGAATGACGACTCCGGGTTCAGATGGTGAAGCCGATTGAGCTTGGCCGCACGCGGCACGGGCCGCCTGCGTAACGGCCGACAAGGCTGTTGCCCCGCTGGGCGCGCTGCGAACCGGGATGACTTTTCTTCGAATCGTCATGCCGCTTTCGCTCTGTATCTGGGCGTGATCCTTTCCAGAAACCGCTTCGCACTTTTCCGGGTCATGCCCTAACCAACTTCGAACCACGCCGCCATGCCGGTGTCCTGATGTTCGAGCATGTGGCAATGGATCATCCACTTGCCCGGATTGTCCGCGACAAACGCGATGCGCGTGGACTGTTCGGCGGCAACGACCACGGTATCGAGCCAGAACGGTTTCCAGCCGTCGTCGAGATTGTCGAGCAGCCGGAAGTGATGACCGTGCAGATGCATGGCGTGCGGAAACACGGTGCGGTTCGCGATCGCGATCACCACCGTCCGTCCGCGTCTGACGCGGAACAGCGGCGGGCCGTCGTGTCCGGAAGACGATAGGCCGGCCATGGTCCAGAGGCGAGCGCGCGGATCGAGTCCATGCCCGGGAATGTCGCCCGCCGGTCCGCGGCGCATCATCATCGTGCTCATCGCGCCGCCCTCGATCGGGATGTCGATGCGCAGCGCATCGGTGAAACCCATGCGTTCGGGCAGCGGATTGCTTGGCAGCGGCCGCGGGGCGGCGAGCGGGGCCGGGCGTTTGCCGGCCTGGGGGTTATAGACCAAACGCGCGATCTCGACCTCGCGCCGCCCATAGTCGTTGATCAGGATAGAACCGGTGGCGCCGGGTTCGCGCGCCGCATCGATAAACAGGTCGGCGCGATTGCCGGGCCCGAGCGTGATCTGCGACGCCCGCGCCAGGAAGGGCTCCGCCGGCTGGCCGTCGATCGCCATCACGTAGGGCGTATGGTCGGCAATTCGCAGCGGCATCACGCGCGCATTGGCGGCGTTGATCAGGCGCAGGCGAAGCCGTTCGTTGGTCGCGACCGCAATCTCGAAGGAGGGGCGGCTGTTGGCGGTCAGGTGCTGACCGATCCGGCCGGCATGGGCGGCGTCGTGCATCGCGCCGAGGCTCGCCTCATGAATCATGCCGTCGGTATCGAGGCGCCAATCGTCGAGCACAAGCAGGACATCCTGATCCACATCAGGCGGCGTGCGTTCCTCGACAATCAGCGGACCATAGAGGCCGCGCGCAAGCTGCTCCGACGAATAATGGTGCGTGTGGTACCAAAAGGTGCCGGCGTCCGGCACCTTGAAGCGATAATCAAAGCTCGCGCCGGAATCAATCACAGGTTGAGTCAGGTGTGGCACGCCATCCATGGCGTTCGGGAGGCGGATGCCATGCCAATGGATGAGGGTCGGTTGCGGTAACTCATTGACGAGTCTCACCCGTAATTCGTCGCCCTGGCTGACGCGCAGGAGCGGCCCCGGCACGATGCCGTCATAGCCCCAGATGGCCGTCTCCGGTTGGCCCGGTCCGCGCAGGGCCGCGCGGCCGGCCCGCGCGCGCAACACCCTAAAGCCGTCGGCGGACCGCTCGCTTGCGCCCGTTTGGGCATACGGGCGGTCGCGGGGCAGTCGAACGAGCGAGACCGCAAGTGCGGCGGCGCCGGCCACCAGGCGGCGGCGGCTCAGGAGCGGCGGCGCATGTGGCCGATTTGTGCCCATGCTCAGGTCCCCGGCAACGGCCAGATTGTTCCGCGCCAACCCTGCGCCGCGGCCGGCGCCGGGGCAACGGGCGAAAGACCGCGGCCTCATGCCGCGCAAATTGCCTCGCGTTGCCAAATTTAATGGTGCAGCCCGAACCGCCCATGCTATAAGCCGCGCCGCTCGGCGATTGGCGGTGCCGCGCGATGCCTGTTCGGCGGGCGTGGCGGAATTGGTAGACGCGCTGGATTTAGGTTCCAGTGACGCAAGTCGTGGGGGTTCGAGTCCCTCCGCCCGCACCACGCCGGACATGCCGCTCCAGCGGCCCCCAATCTCCGCGACGGACCAGCGCCGGCAAGGCGGCGACCAAGGATTGAACAAGTCATGCAAGTGACCGAGACGGCTTCAGAAGGATTGCGACGCGAATACAAGGTCGTCGTGCCCGCGCAGGAACTCGATGCGAAGGTCAATGAGCGTTTGCACGAACTCAAGGACCGCGTTCGCATCAACGGATTCCGCCCCGGCAAGGTGCCGGTCGACCATCTTCGCCGCGTCTATGGGCGCGCCGCCATGGCCGAAGTCATCGAAGCGGCGATCCGCGAGGGCAACTCGAAACTCGTCGGCGACAACAAGCTGCGGCTTGCCATGGAACCGAAGGTGACGCTGCCGACGGACGAGGCCGAGGTCGAAGG
>WBUW01000520.1 GCA_008933495.1 Pseudorhodoplanes sp. | reverse complement strand
GGCACCAAACTCATTTTCATAGCGACTCATCGATTCACATAGCGCAAGCAAATCAATTGCTTGCGCGTTTTGATGTGCACACTGCGACACATGGCGAAAGGTGTCAGCGTGGGTACGGGTGGGTACAATTGCGGGTAGGCGGTCTTTTTGAAAAGGGGCGTACCCATATCGTCCCGATGTGATCGAGGCAGCTGTCGTGCATCAGGACGATGACGACATTCGTCGCGCGTACAATCGGACAACCTACCTGCCTGAGCGAGCCAAAATGATGCAGGAATGGGCCGACTTGCTCGACACATTCCGAATGCAGGCTGCGTCTCGCAACGTGGCTTGAACTGGCGCCTCTTCGGAGGTGCATTTTTAATGCTCGGCAGATTTACAACCTAATCGCCTGAGAACATCACATCCGAAATCGCGAACTCTTTCTCGACAAAGCGACGAGCCAGCATGCGCATGATATCAGCAGCGAGGTGGAGACGCTGCAATTCATCGACCTCATCGGGGTCGGATTTTGAGTCTGGTGACGCATGTGCGACCGCAATGCGGCAGGACTTGTGGATGTAATCCTCCGGCGGCGTGTCGCCGCGCAGATTGTTGAACATCTTGAGATCGCCGCCATCGGTGTCGGGAGGTGGGAAGTTTTCCCGGAACCAGCGCTTCGGATTGTTGGGATGCCTCAGTTCGATGATTTTGTAGTAGTTCAGCACAGCGTAGCTAATGAAGCCGCTTTGCTGGGCGGTGCGGGCCTCGCGATAGAGTGCGAGTGCGCGGCAAGCTTCTTCCGAGGCAGGTATCTTGCGGTCGAATATGTAGGGCGAGGTTACACTGGAGCCGAGGTTCGGCCGGGATACTTCGACCGGCACCGGATTGCCAGACCAGCCGAATAGGCGGCTGGCCCCCTGATCGTCGCACCACGCCATGATGCTGAGGAAGCGGTTGATGACCGTCACGGCCTCGTCGTCGTTTAGCCGGTTGGCGTGTAGATCTATATGGATCGACTACGCGTTGTCTTTCGTTGCGGGCATCAGCACCAGCGAATAGCGGTCGAAGCGGATCAGAAGCTCCTCTTTCGGCCAGACGAGGTGCGCATCGACGCCGAGGTTCAGGAAGCGCGAGCCTCGCCGGACGCCGAGCTTTTCATAGCGGCGCTGGCGCGCTTCCTCCGCGTCGTATTCGGAGCCATCGCCTTCGGGCGGGGCCAGGTGTCGCGCGGCCAGTTCGCATTCGCGCGCCAGCTCGCGGAAGAATGATTGATGAAACGTCATCTCGCGCGTGACGGGTGCAAGGAGCCGGCGGTCCGGATCGAAGCCGTTCTCCGCGCCGGGTTGCGCCAGTGATATCACCATTTTATGCACGAAGTGGACATGCCGTTTTGCGCCGTCAGCCTCGCAGATGAGTTCGGCTCCGCCATTGCTGCTCACGCCCGTCTCGGAAGCGGTTAGGCTGAGCCTGACCAGTGACTTCCGCGCCTCCTCACTAGTCAGAAGAATCTGCACCGCTTCGCCCAGCGTGGCCGCGTCAAAGAACGACGCATTCGTTCCACCCACCGGGCAAAGGCTTTCGAGGATTATCGCGACGTGGCCGGCCCAGCTGGGACGTTGCGCGACAAGGCCGAAGATTGCAGAAGCGATTTCCTTGTTCGACAGTTTCTGCTCACGCTGTTCCCGGCCGCGTGGCAAGCGGCCATAGCCGCGCAAGGAGTTAAAGCGGTCTTCGTATTCCTGCGCGATGACCGCATGCGACGGGTCACTTTTGACGCAGAGCCGCGCAAGAATGCGTTCGAGATTCCGGGCGTACATGGGCGTTCCTCGTTGAAGGAATGAAGGTCGCACGGCTGCACTATCTTGAAAATTGTTTTGAACAAAGTCACTCCGTTGTTGGAAAACGGCGGCCTGCGCTAACGCATGGGCAGATATCTACCTGGGCAATGGCATGATACCTGAAATACCCCTCACCCTTGTTTCGCTTTTCGTGCTCTCCCGTGAAGTTTCATCTTCGGCAGAAATTGCCGCCCCTCGGTCACCAGAAAATCCCGCAAGGCGCCCGCCGCCGGCATCAGCCGCTTTGCGGCCGGTCGTACCACAAACCAATGCCGGATTTCCGGGA
>WBUW01000044.1 GCA_008933495.1 Pseudorhodoplanes sp. | reverse complement strand
CGGCAGGCCGGCTCCGTTCTCGATCCGCGCTGGGGCCGCGCGACCTATATTTTCAACGCGACCATCGCCGGCATCGAGCAGGCCGACGCCCTGCTCGTCGTCGGCGCCAATCCGCGCAAGGAAGCCGCCATCGTCAATGCCCGCATCCGCAAGCGTTGGCGCGCCGGCCGCTTTCCGATCGCCCTGATCGGGCCGAAAGCAGATCTGACCTATCCGTACGAGTATCTCGGCGCCGGCCCCGACAGTGTCGGCGCATTGTTGGCGGGGAAGGGCTCCTTCGCCGAAATCCTGCGCAAGGCGGAGCGGCCATTGATCGTGCTCGGCAGCCACGCGGTCGCGCGCGATGATGGTGCGCGTGTCGCCTCGCTGGTTGCCAGGCTGGCGGTCGAAGCCGGCGCGGTGAAGGACGGCTGGAACGGGTTCAGTGTCCTCCATACCGCGGCGGCGCATGTCGGCGCGCTCGATATCGGCTTTGCGCCCGGCGAGGGCGGGCATACCGCGCCGGTGATGGCAAAGGCCGGCGCAGCCGACCTGTTGTTCCTGCTGGGTGCCGACGAAATCGACGTCGCGGCGGGGGCGTTCGTCGTCTATATCGGCACCCACGGCGACCACGGCGCGCATCGCGCCGACGTGATTTTGCCGGGCGCGGCCTATCCCGAGAAATCCGGCCTCTATGTCAACACCGAGGGCCGCGTGCAGATGGCGGCGCGCGCCTCGTTTCCGCCGGGCGACGCGCGCGAGGAATGGGCGATCCTGCGCGCTTTGTCCGAGGTGCTCGGACACAGCTTGCCTTATGACTCGCTGCCGCAGCTCCGGCAGGCGCTGTTCAAGCTTCATCCGCACCTGATGCGGATCGACCAGATCGAAGCCGGCGATCCGGCGGACATCAAGCGGCTGGCCGGAATCGGCGGTACACCGGAGCGCACGCCGTTCGAGCCGGCCGTCGACGATTATTATCTCACCAACCCGGTCGCGCGCGCCTCCTCGATCATGGCGGAGTGTTCGGCGCTGGCCGAAAGCCGCGCCGCGCGCGTGGCAGCGGAGTAGGCGGCATGGCGGAAATCTGGACCAGTTTCCTGTGGCCGCTGATCATCATGGTGGCGCAAAGCCTGCTGCTGATGGTGATCCTGCTGGTGGCGATCGCTTACGTGCTCTATGCCGACCGGAAAATCTGGGCGGCGGTGCAAATCCGGCGCGGCCCCAATGTGGTCGGTCCGTGGGGATTGCTGCAATCGTTCGCCGACCTGTTGAAGTTCGTGCTGAAGGAGCCGGTGATCCCGGCCGGCGCCAACAAGGGCATCTTCCTGCTTGCGCCGCTGGTCGCCTGCGTGCTCGCGCTTGCGGCCTGGGCCGTCATTCCGGTGGCGCACAACTGGGTGATCGCCGACATCAATGTCGGCATCCTCTATATTTTCGCGATCTCCTCGCTCGGCGTCTACGGCATCATCATGGGCGGCTGGGCGTCGAACTCGAAATATCCGTTCCTCGCGGCGCTGCGGTCGGCGGCGCAGATGGTGTCGTACGAAGTCTCGATCGGCTTCGTCATCATCACCGTGCTGCTGTGCGCGGGCTCACTCAATCTGTCGGCGATCGTGCGCGCGCAGGATGGTCCCTACGGACTGTTCAACTGGTACTGGCTGCCGCTGTTGCCGATGTTCGTGATCTTCTTCGTCTCGGCGCTGGCGGAAACCAACCGTCCGCCATTCGATCTTGTGGAGGCCGAATCCGAACTGGTGGCGGGTTTCATGGTCGAATACGGTTCGGCGCCCTATATGATGTTCATGCTCGGCGAATATGTCGCGATCGCCACCATGTGCGCGATGGGAACCATCCTGTTCCTCGGCGGCTGGCTGCCGCCGGCGCCGGTACCGCCCTTCACCTGGGTGCCCGGCGTGGTGTGGTTCACGCTGAAATGCCTGTTCCTGTTCTTCCTGTTTGCCATGGTCAAGGCGATCGTGCCGCGCTACCGCTACGATCAACTGATGCGCCTCGGCTGGAAAGTGTTCCTGCCGGTCTCGCTCGCCATGGTGGCCATTGTCGCCGGCGTGCTGCAATACGCCGGCCTGGCGCCGAAATGAGGAGGGCGACATGAGACTCGACCAGGCCGCCCGTTCGGTTTTCCTGCACGAGTTCATCCAGGCTTTCGTCCTGGGCATGCGCTACTTCTTCAAGCCCAAACCGACGCTGAACTATCCGTTCGAGAAGGGGCCGATCTCGCCTCGCTTCCGCGGGGAACACGCCTTGCGGCGCTATCCGAACGGCGAGGAACGCTGCATCGCCTGCAAGCTGTGCGAGGCGATCTGCCCGGCGCAGGCGATCACGATCGAGGCCGGGCCGCGCCGCAACGACGGTACGCGGCGCACCACCCGCTACGACATCGACATGGTCAAATGCATCTATTGCGGCCTGTGCCAGGAAGCCTGTCCCGTCGATGCCATTGTCGAAGGGCCGAATTTCGAGTTCGCGACCGAAACGCGCGAAGAACTCTATTACGACAAGGAGCGCCTGCTGGCGAACGGTGACCGCTGGGAGCGGGAAATCGCCCAGAACATCCGCCTCGACGCGGCTTACCGGTGACAACGATGCTTTTGCCCGCGCTGTTTTTCTATCTCTTTTCGTTCATCTGCATCGCATCGGCCTTGATGGTCATCGCCGCGCGCAATCCGGTGCATTCGGTGCTGTTTCTCATTCTGGCTTTCGTCAACGCCGCCGGCCTGTTCCTGCTGCTGGGCGCCGAATTCCTCGCCATGATCCTGATCGTGGTCTATGTCGGGGCGGTCGCGGTACTGTTCCTGTTCGTCGTCATGATGCTCGACGTCGACTTTGCCGAATTGCGCGAAGGCTTCCTGCAATATCTGCCGGTCGGCGGGCTCGTCGGAATCATCTTTCTCGCCGAAATCCTGCTCGTCGTCGGCACCTGGACGATCGGGGCACAAGTGCCGCGCGTCGTCGCCGCCCCGATCCCGGGCGACATCACCAACACCGAGGCGCTCGGCCTCGTGCTCTATACCCGCTACCTTTATTTCTTCCAGGCCGCCGGCGTCGTGCTGCTCGTGGCGATGATCGGCGCCATCGTGCTCACGCTGCGACACAAGCCCGGCGTCAAGCGCCAGAGCATTGCCGATCAGGTCGCGCGCACGCCGGCCACCGCCGTCGAGGTGCGCAAGGTCAAGTCCGGGCAGGGGATCTGAGGGCAGGGAGCGCAGCATGACCATCGGACTTGGCCATTATCTCTCGGTTGCCGCGATCCTGTTCACGCTCGGGATTTTCGGAATCTTCCTCAACCGGAAAAATGTCATCATCATCCTGATGTCGATCGAGTTGATCCTGCTTTCGGTTAACATCAATCTCGTCGCGTTCTCCAGTTTCATGGGCGACCTGGTCGGACAGGTCTTTGCGCTGCTCGTGCTGACCGTCGCCGCGGCCGAGGCGGCGATCGGCCTCGCCATCCTCGTCGTCTATTTCCGCAACCGCGGTTCGATTGCGGTTGAAGACATCAACCTGATGAAGGGCTGACGCATGATCCGGAAAAACGGAACCCGGTTTTCGGACCAGATCATGCGTCGGGAGAACTGAAGCATGTATCAGGCCATCGTCTTCCTGCCGCTGCTTGGCTGCCTGATTGCCGGCTTCTTCGGCCGCCTGATCGGCCCACGCCCGTCCGAACTCGTCACGACGGTGTTCCTGTTCGCCTCGATGGCGCTGTCCTGGATCGCGCTCGCGCAGGTCGGGTTCGGACACCACGAGGAGCGCATCGTCATCATGAACTGGGTAACGTCCGGCGACCTGAAGGTCGACTGGGCGTTGCGCATCGATGCCTTGACCGCGGTCATGCTGGTCGTGGTGACCACGGTGTCGGCGCTCGTGCATCTTTATTCCATCGGCTACATGGACGAGGATCCGCACCGCCCGCGTTTCTTCGCCTATCTGTCGCTGTTCACCTTCGCCATGCTCGCGCTCGTGACATCCGACAACCTGGCGCAGCTCTTCTTCGGCTGGGAGGGCGTGGGGCTTGCGAGCTATCTCCTGATCGGATTCTGGTATCACAAGCCGGAAGCCAACGCCGCCGCGATCAAGGCCTTCATCGTCAACCGCGTCGGCGACTTCGGCTTTGCGCTCGGCATTTTCGCCTGCTTCATGATGACGGGGTCGATCGATCTCGACATCGTGTTCGCGCAGGCGCCGGCGCTGACCGGCAAGACCATCAATTTCTTCGGCTGGCAGGCCGATGCGCTGACTTTGATCTGCCTGCTGCTGTTCATGGGCGCGATGGGCAAGTCCGCGCAGTTCCTGCTGCACACCTGGCTGCCCGACGCCATGGAAGGCCCGACGCCGGTCTCCGCGCTCATCCATGCCGCAACCATGGTGACCGCCGGCGTCTTCATGGTGGCGCGCCTTTCTCCGTTGTTCGAGCTCGCGCCCACCGCGCTCGCCGCCGTGACCTTGGTCGGCGCCACGACGGCTTTCTTCGCCGCGACCGTCGGCCTGGTCCAGAATGACATCAAGCGCATCGTCGCCTATTCGACCTGCTCGCAGCTCGGCTACATGTTCGTGGCGATGGGGGTGGGCGCCTATTCGGTCGGCATGTACCACCTGTTCACGCACGCTTTCTTCAAGGCGCTGCTGTTTCTCGGCTCCGGCTCGGTCATCCGTGCGATGCATCACGAGCAGGACATCCGCCACATGGGGGGCCTGAAGAAGAAGATTCCGTTCACCTACTGGACCATGGTGATCGGCACGCTCGCGCTGACCGGTTTTCCGCTCACCGCCGGATACTTCTCCAAAGACGCGATCATCGAGGCGGCCTACGCCGGCAAGAACCCGATGGCACTCTATGCCTTCATCATGACGGTCGTCGCGGCCGCCCTGACCTCGTTCTATTCGTGGCGGCTGATATTCAAGACCTTTCACGGCGAGCCGCACGACCGCCACCATTACGACCACGCCCACGAAAGCCCGCTGGTCATGCTGATCGCGCTTGCCGCACTCGCGGCCGGATCGATCTTTGCCGGCTATCCGTTCAAGGAGTTTTTCGCCGGACACTATGTCGCGGAATTCTTCCGCGACTCCCTGAAATTCGCCGCCGGCAACACGATCCTCGACGACATGCACCATGTTCCGCTTGCCGTGGTGCTGGCGCCCTCGGTCGTGATGGTGCTCGGTTTTGCCGTGTCCTGGTACTTCTATATCCGGCGCCCCGACATCCCCGTGGAACTCGCACACCAGCATGAAGTGCTGTACCGCTTCCTGCTCAACAAGTGGTATTTCGACGAAATCTACGAGTTCCTGTTCGTCCGCCCGGCCAAGTGGCTCGGCCGCGCGCTCTGGAAGGGGGGAGACGGCTGGCTGATTGACGGCTTCGGTCCCGACGGGGTGTCGGCGCGCGTGCTTGACGTGACCCGCAATGTGGTGCGGCTGCAGAGCGGCTATCTCTATCACTACGCGTTTGCCATGCTGATCGGCGCCGCGCTCCTGATCACTTACTTCATGTTTGCGGGAGCGCACTGATGGCAAGCTGGCCTATCCTGTCGGTCACGACCTTCCTGCCCGTCGTCGGCGCGCTGCTGATCCTTGTCCTGCGCGGCAACGAGGACGCGGTCAGCCGCAACGCGCGCTGGATTGCGCTGTGGACGACCCTGGTTACCTTTGCCGTCTCGCTTTATCTGGTCTGGAAGTTCGACGCCGCGTCCGCGGAGTTCCAGTTTGTCGAGAAGACGCCGTGGCTCGGCGGCTTTGCCAGCTATCATCTCGGCGTCGACGGCATTTCGCTGCCGTTCGTGATCCTGACGACCGCGCTGATGCCGTTCTGCATCGTGGCGAGCTGGGAGTCGATCAGCGTCCGGGTCAAGGAATACATGGTGGCGTTTCTGGTGCTGGAAACGCTCATGGTCGGCACCTTCTCGGCGCTCGATCTCGTGCTGTTCTACCTGTTCTTCGAGGGCGGCCTGATCCCGATGTTCCTCATCATCGGTGTGTGGGGCGGCCCGCGCCGCGTCTATGCCAGCTTCAAGTTTTTCCTCTATACCCTGCTCGGCTCGGTGCTGATGCTGCTCGCCATCATGGCGATGTACTGGCAGGCCGGCACGACCGATATTGCGACGCTGCTCGGCTATCAGTTCACCCGCAATCTGCAGACCTGGGCGTGGCTTGCGTTCTTTGCATCGTTCGCGGTCAAGATGCCGATGTGGCCGGTCCATACCTGGCTGCCGGACGCGCACGTCGAAGCGCCGACCGCGGGGTCCGTCATTCTGGCGGCAATCCTTCTGAAAATGGGCGGTTACGGGTTCCTGCGTTTCTCGCTGCCGATGTTCCCACTGGCGTCTGCCGATTTTGCGCCGTTGATATTTGCGCTGTCGGTGATCGCGATCGTCTACACCTCGCTCGTTGCCCTGATGCAGGAGGACGTGAAGAAGCTGATCGCTTATTCGTCGGTTGCCCATATGGGCTTCGTCACGATGGGGATTTTCGCGGCCAATGCGCAGGGCGTCGGCGGCGGCATTTTCCAGATGGTCTCGCATGGCATCGTCTCGGGCGCGCTCTTCCTCTGTGTCGGCGTGATTTACGACCGCATGCACACACGCGAGATCGCCGCCTACGGGGGTCTGGTCGAGCGCATGCCGCTCTATGCCGCCGCCTTCATGGTCTTTACCATGGCCAATGTCGGTCTGCCGGGAACCTCGGGCTTCATCGGTGAGTTTCTGACGTTGCTGGGAACCTTCCGGGTCAATATTCCGGTTGCAACGCTTGCCACGCTCGGCGTCATCCTGTCGGCCGCCTACGCGCTGTGGCTCTATCGCAAGATAATTTTCGGCAAGCTCGAAAAGCCGAGTCTTGCCGCCATCCGGGACCTCGGATGGCGCGAGACGGTGGTGCTGGGGCCGTTGGTGGCTCTGACGATCCTGTTCGGGGTGTATCCGAAGCCGGTTCTTGACATGTCGCAGGCCTCGGTGACGGCCCTCGTCAACAATTACAATCAGGCGCTGCGTGGCAACAAGGCTGCCGCATTGCTGCCGAAACCGGAATGACGTCGCCATGACCGTGAACCAGACGCTTCCCGATCTGTTGCCCGCCGCCCCCGAACTGGCGCTGGTCGGCGGCGCGCTCCTGCTGTTGATGTTTGGCGTCTATCGCGGCGAACGATCCGGCTCCGCCGTAAGCCTTGGCGCGATCATGCTGCTTGTCGCCGGCGCCGGCCTGATAATCTGGCTTCCGCGCGGCACGCTGACGACGTTCGGCGGCAGCTTCATCGTTGACGACTTTGCGCGCTTCCTCAAACTGCTTGCGTTCGGCGGCTCGGCGGCCGCCATCCTGATGGCGCAAACCTACCTGTTGCGCGAGAATCTGCAGAAGTTTGAATTTCCGATCCTCCTGCTGCTCGCGACCGCCGGCATGGGAATGATCGTCTCGGCCGGCGACCTGATCGCGCTCTATCTCGGACTCGAGCTGATGAGCCTGTCGCTCTATGTCGTTGCGGCCATCCATCGCGACTCGGTGCGCTCCACGGAAGCCGGGCTGAAATACTTCGTTCTGGGCGCGCTCTCCTCCGGCATGCTGCTCTACGGCTGTTCGCTGATTTATGGTTCGACCGGCACGGTCGCCTTCTCCGGCATTGCGCAGGCCGCCCCGCAAGGCGGGCTTGGCCTGATCTTCGGCCTTGTCTTCCTGTTCGCGGGCCTGTGTTTCAAGATTTCGGCCGTTCCCTTCCATATGTGGACGCCCGACGTCTATGAAGGCGCGCCGACGCCGGTGACCGCGTTCTTTGCCGCGGCTCCGAAAGTCGCCGCCATGGCCTTGTTCGTCCGCGTCGCGGTCGGCGCCTTTCCGGCCATCGCCGCGCAATGGCAGCAGATCATCGTGTTCATCGCGATCGCTTCCATGGCGCTCGGCTCGTTTGCGGCGATCGGCCAGCGCAACATCAAGCGGCTGATGGCCTATTCCTCGATCGGGCATATGGGCTTTGCGCTGGTCGGGCTCGCGGCCGGAACGGCGGAAGGCGTGCAGGGCGTGCTGATCTATGTCGCCATCTACATGGCGATGACGCTCGGTGCGTTCGCCTGCATTCTGTCGATGCGCCACAACGGCCGCATGGTCGAGGAGATTGCGGATTTGTCGGGCTTGTCGCGCACCAAGCCGGCAATGGCCTTCTTTATGGCTGTGCTATTGTTCTCGCTTGCGGGGATTCCGCCGCTCGCCGGCTTTTTCGCGAAATATTATGTGTTCCTGGCCGCCATCAAGGCGAACCTGTTTGCTTTGGCTGTGATCGGCGTCGTCATGAGCGTGGTGGGAGCCTATTATTATCTGGCGATCGTCAAGGCCATCTATTTCGACGAGCCGGCCAAGAGTTTCGAACCCATGCCCGGCGACCAGGCCATCATTCTTGCGGCCGCCGGATTGTTCAACCTTCTTTTTTTCGTCTATCCGGCGCCGCTGCTCGATGCCGCAACGCTTGCGGCGCGGTCGTTGTATTAGAGCATGGCATTCACGCTCGGCGCGCGCGCACGGCAGGCCGGATATGGCCTGCAGGTGCATGACGCGATCGATTCCACCAATGCCGAAGCCTTGCGGCAAGCGCGCACGGACACGCGCGGGCCGCTCTGGATTGTCACCCGCCATCAAACCGCGGGGCGGGGGCGGCGCGGGCGGTCGTGGATTTCGCCGCCCGGCAATCTCGCAGCAACGCTGCTCACGAGCGTCGATATGGTTCCGCCCACGGCGGCGCTTCTCGGGTTCGTCGCCGGCGTCGCGCTCCATCGAGCGCTGCAGCCGTTTGCGCCCGGCGCCGGCATGGGCATCAAATGGCCGAACGACCTGGTCGCCGGCGACGCCAAACTCGCCGGCATTCTCCTCGAATCCGAAGAGATGTCCGGCCGGCTGGCGGTGGTGCTCGGGATCGGCGTGAATGTGCGTGCCGCCCCGCAGGACTTGCCCTATGCGGCAACCTCGCTTGCCGCCCTCGGCGCGGTGGCGAATGCCGAGGCACTTTTCGCCGCGCTTTCGGACGAATGGCTGGAGGCCGCGCGCATCTGGGATGACGGACGCGGCTTCGGTTCAATTCGCGACCTTTGGCTTGAGCGGGCTTGCGGCCGCGGCCAACCGATCACCGTACGTCTTGCCGATCGCCTGATCGCCGGCGATTTCGAGACGATTGATGCGTCCGGCGCGCTTATTGTGCGCTGCGCGAATGGCGAATGCATGCGCGTATCCGCGGGAGATGTTTATTTCGGCCGGCCGGTACACGCGCTGGAGCCGCACTGATGGCGCAGCCTGCGCTCTATTTCGCGCCGCTCGGCGGCGTCGGCGAGATCGGGATGAATCTCGCGCTTTACGGGCTCGGCGACGAACGCCGGCGGACCTGGATCGCGGTCGATCTCGGTGTTTCGTTCGCATCCGAAGAACATCTGCCGGGCGTCGACCTGATTCTGCCCGACATCCGGTTTCTGATCGAGGAGCGGAAAAATCTCGCCGGCCTGATCCTCACCCACGCCCATGAAGACCATTTCGGCGCGCTGATCGACCTGTGGCCGAAACTCAAGATCCCGGTCTATGCCACGCCCTTTACGGCGACGTTGCTCGAAGCCAAGTGCGAAAGCGAGCCCGGTGCGCCCGAGATTGCGGTCGAGGTCGTCGCCCCCGGCGCGCGGTTTTCCGTCGGCCCGTTCGATGTCGAGCTCGCCTCGGTAGCGCACTCGATCCCGGAATCCAATGCGCTCATGATCCGCACGCCGGCCGGCAATGTCCTGCATACCGGCGACTGGAAGCTTGATCCCACCCCGATCGCCGGCCAGCCGACGGACGAAGCCAAGCTCAGGGCGTACGGGGCGGAAGGGGTGCGCGCGCTTATCGGGGACTCCACCAATGCCATCCGCGAGGGTCGCTCGCCGTCCGAGACCGACGTTGCACGCTCGCTCGCCGACATCATCGCCAAGGCGCCCGGACGGGTTGCGGTCACGACGTTCGCCTCCAATGTTGCGCGCATCCGCGCGGTGGCAGATGCCGCGCGTGCGGCGGGGCGCGAAGTGGTCGTTGTCGGCCGGGCGATGGAGCGCGTTGTCCAGGTCGCGCGCGAGACCGGCCATCTCGACGGCGTGCAGCCGTTCCGCGGGCCGGACACCTATGGCTACCTGCCGGCGGACAAGGTCGTCGCCCTGTGCACCGGCAGCCAGGGCGAGCCGCGCGCCGCGCTCGCGCGCATCGCGCAGGACAATCATCCCGAGGTCACGCTCGGCAGGGGTGATTGCGTGATCTTTTCCTCGCGCACCATTCCCGGCAACGAAAAGGCGGTCACCCAGGTCATCAACGGCCTGATCGACCAGCATATAACCGTCATCACCGACCGCACCCACCTCGTGCATGTCTCCGGCCATCCGCGCCGCGACGAACTGGCCGCACTGATCGGCTGGATCAAGCCGCAGGTACTGGTCCCGGTCCATGGTGAGGCGCTGCACCTGTCGGAGCATGCCGCGCTGGCACGCTCGCTTGGCGTGCCGCGGGTGCTCGAATGCCGCAACGGCGATCTCGTGCGGCTGGCGCCGGACCCGGCCGAAATCGTCGACGAGGTTCCGCACGGCCGGCTTTACAAGGACGGCAGCCTGATCGTCGATGCCGACAGCCGCAGCTTCAGCGAACGCCGGCGCTTGAGCTTTTCGGGCTTTGTCACGGTGGCGCTTGCCATCAATGAGAAAGGCGCGCTAATGGCCGACCCGGAAATCGCGTTGCTCGGGATCCCGGAAAAGGGCGCCAAGGGCGAAGACTTGGCCGAAGCGGCGCTTGACGCCGTTCTGGAGACCGTCGAGACACTGCCGCGGCCGCGGCGCCGCGATCCCGACACCGTGGCCGAGGCGGTGCGGCGCGCGGTCCGTGCCGCGATCGGCTCGCATTGGGGCAAAAAGCCGCTGTGCCACGTTCATGTTCTGACGGTATGAAACGAAGAGGGATGCCATGATCGGCCGGCTCAATCATGTCGCCATCGCCGTACGCGATCTTGCCAAGGCGACGCAGGTCTATCGCGACATGCTGGGGGCGACCGTCTCCGAAGCCGTGCCGCAGCCCGAGCATGGCGTGACGACGGTCTTTGTCGTTTTGCCGAACACCAAGATCGAATTGCTGGAGCCGCTCGGCGCGCAATCGCCGATCGAGAAATTCCTGGCCCGCAATCCGGACGGCGGCATCCATCACATCTGTTACGAAGTTGACGATATTGTCGCCGCCCGCGACCGCCTGGTGAAGGACGGCGCGCGCGTTCTCGGCGACGGCGCGCCCAGGATCGGCGCCCACGGCAAGCCGGTCCTGTTCCTGCATCCAAAGGATTTCTGCGGCACGCTCGTTGAAATCGAGCAGGCCTGACGGCGGGACCGCCGATGTCGCTCACCACTGCGATCGCGATCTATTTCCTGATCTGGTGGATCACGCTGTTTGCGATCCTGCCGTGGGGCGTCCGCGCACAGGGCGAGGGGGCCGATGTCGCGCCCGGCACCGACCCCGGCGCGCCGGTGCTTGCCCGCATCGGGCTTCGCCTGCTGTGGACGACGCTCGTATCCGGCGTCGTGTTCGCGGCGGTCTATTACACATATACGCGCGGGCTCGTGACCCTGGAGGGGTTCCTGGGCTTTCTGAACATGCCGCGCACGAGCATCCGCTGACGCATGATCCCGAAAAGTGCGCAGCGGTTTTCGGAAAAAATCATGCGCAAACAAGGAGCTGGAGCGGGACGGCGATTCGAGGAAAAATCATCCCGCTTGAGGTCGGGCGGAGCCGCGGCGCGGAATCCGTAAGACACGGACGGGCGGGTGCGCGGAACCGGAGGACGGGGGTCTGCGTTGGAAGACATGCGCCCGCTCCGCCGGGCGCGCGCCGGGCGGTCTTCACCCCTCCCCCCGACACCCAAAAGATCGTCCGGCGCTCTTTTTTTCCGACCGGGGCAGAGAACGCGT
>WBUW01000043.1 GCA_008933495.1 Pseudorhodoplanes sp. | reverse complement strand
CGCGCAGGCGCGCCCTGTGCACAACAATACCGGCGCGGGCGCTTGTCCGGAAACGATCGCACCCACGGTAAGCACGCCGGGCTGCCGGATTGTTTGAAAATCGCAAACGGACGTGACAGGGATGAGCGCCGCCTGCCTTGGGGAATCGATGCCGCTGCCGTCTTCCGTTGCCGATCTGGTCCGGCAATTCCGCGCCCAGAAACCGGCCCGCATCTGGTCGCTGATCGTTACGCTGTATGGCGACGCCATCGTGCCGCGCGGCGGATCGCTGTGGGTCGGTTCGCTGATCGACATCATGGCGCTGTTCGGGATCGATGCCGGCCATGTGCGCACGGCGATCTCGCGGCTGGCGAGCGACGGCTGGCTTACGAGCGAGAAGCGGGGGCGCGCCAGCTATTACCGGCTTTCGAAGCGCGGGGAGGGCGTTTTCCTTGCCGCCACGCAGCGCATTTTCTTCGACGAGACGCCGCCGTTCGACGGGCGCTTGCGCCTCGTCCTGCTCGGCTCCGGTCTGGCGGACCCGGCCGGCTTGCGGCGCGCGCTCAAGGATGCCGGCTGCGCGGCATTCTCGGCGTCCGCCTATCTTTCGCTCAATGACCTGCCGCCGGCCTTGGTGCGCCGCAGGGGGCTGCAGGTCCTGCGCGTGCCGGTCGATGCCGGTGTGCGCGCCGTTGCCGCCGCCGCCTGGAAATTCGATACGCTTGCCGCGGCCTATGACGCCTTCGTCGACCGCTTCGCGGCGCTGGAACAGGCGCCGGCGGACGGGCCGCTCGCCCCGGACGCCGCGCTCGTCGCGCGCACGCTCCTGATCCATGCCTTCCGCCGCATCGTGCTGCGCGATCCCGGCCTGCCGGCGGTTTTGCTGCCGCCGCAATGGCCGGGCCATGCCGCACGGCGGCGCGCCGGCGCCATCTACCGCCGCCTGCTCGCTCCCTCCGAAGCCTATCTCGACGCCCATGCGCGGAATACGCACGGCCCCCTGCCGCCCCCGGGCCCCGATCTTGCGCGGCGCTTTGCGACGGGCGACTGAAAATTTCAACATTACAGGAACAATTGACGATGAGAATTATTGTAATATTATTGCCGCGAAGGCGCGCCGCCGCAATCCAGAACGGCCATGGCGGAAACGACAACGCCCGCGCCGGCGGCCGCGCGCAGGCGTGAGGATTTTCAATGTATACGCAGGCCCTCAACGTCAAGGACACGGCCTTGCCGGCGGCGGACCCGCAGCGCGAAGCGCGCTTCCAGGCGCGCATCGACGCCGAGGAAAAGATCGAGCCGAACGACTGGATGCCGGACGGCTATCGCCAGACGCTGGTGCGCCAGATCGCTCAGCACGCGCATTCGGAAATCGTCGGCATGCACCCGGAGGGCAACTGGATCACGCGCGCGCCCTCGCTCAAGCGCAAGGTCGCCTTGCTCGCCAAGGTGCAGGACGAAGGCGGCCACGGGCTTTATCTCTATTCGGCGGCCGAAACGCTTGGCGTGTCGCGCGAGGAACTGGTCGAGCAATTGCTCGACGGCCGGCAGAAATATTCCTCGATCTTCAATTATCCGACCATGACCTGGGCCGATGTCGGCGTCATCGGCTGGCTGGTCGACGGGGCGGCGATCATGAACCAGATTCCGCTCTGCCGCTGCAGCTTCGGCCCCTACGCGCGGGCGATGATCCGCATCTGCAAGGAAGAGAGCTTCCACCAGCGCCAGGGTTACGAAATCATGGTCGCGCTTTGCCGCGACGGCACGCCGGCGCAGAAGGCGATGGCGCAGGATGCGCTGAACCGCTGGTGGTGGCCGGTGCTGATGATGTTCGGCCCCTCCGACCAGGACAGCCAGCACACCGACAAGTCGATGCGCTGGAAGATCAAGCGCTTCACCAACGACGAGCTGCGCCGGAAATTCGTCGATGCCACCGTGCCGCAGGGCCGGTATCTCGGGCTGACCTTTCCCGATCCCGACCTGAAGTTCGACGAAACGACCGGGCATTGGGCCTTTGGCGCGATCGACTGGAGCGAATTCCGGCGCGTGGTTTCGGGCGACGGTCCGTGCAACCGCCAGCGCCTGCGGCAGCGAAAGCGCGCCCACGAGCGCGGGGCGTGGGTGCGCGCGGCGGTTCTTGCCCATGCCGCGAAGCGGCGGGCGCGCGAACAGGCCGCCGCCGGCGTTGCGGCGGAATAAGCGCCATTGAGATTGAGGATGCCATGACCGAAAAGAACATTCCGCTCTGGGAAGTCTTCATCCGCAGCCGCACCGGGCTTGCGCACCGCCATGCCGGCAGCGTGCACGCCGCCGACGCCGAAATGGCGCTGCAGAATGCCCGCGATGTCTATACGCGGCGCGGCGAGGGGCTTTCGATCTGGGTGGTGCCCTCGCATGTCATCACCGCCTCCGATCCCGCCGACAGGGACTCGCTGTTCGAGCCCACGGCGTCGAAAATCTATCGCCATCCGTCCTTTTACGACGTGCCGGAGGAAGTCGGGCATATGTAGAGCTGATATGAGCGAAGTCATCCGGGACGGCAGGCGAAGCGCGCCGATCCGGGATCGTGAGCCGCCTGATAACGATCCCGGCTCCCGCTTCGCTCGGCCGGGACGACGAGGGACAATGGAAACGCCGCTCTTCACCTACACCTTGCGCCTCGCCGACAATGCGCTGATCCTCGGCCATCGCCTGTCCGAATGGGTCGGCCATGCGCCGGTGCCGGAGGAAGATCTCGCGCTCGCCAATATGGGTCTCGATCTGATCGGGCAGGCGCGCGCGCTCTATACCTATGCCGGCGAAGTCGAGGGCCGCGGCCGCGACGAGGATGCGCTTGCCTATCTGCGCGAGGTCGGCGGCTATCGCAACGTGCTGCTGGTCGAACAGCCCAACGGTGACTTCGCCCACACGATCGTCCGCCAGTTGCTGTTCGCGGCTTTTGCGCATCCGTTCTTCGAGGCGCTGGCGCGCGCGCAAGATGCCACGCTTGCCGCGGTCGCCGCCAAGGCCGTCAAGGAACTGGCTTATCACCTGCGCCACAGCGCGGAATGGACCATCCGCCTCGGCGACGGCACGCCGGAAAGTCATCGCCGAACGCAAACCGCGCTGGACGATCTGTGGGCCTTTACCGGCGAATTGTTCGAGACCGACCAGGTCGAGCGGGCCCTGATCGACAGGGGCATTGCGGTCGATCCCGCCGCGTTGCGAACGCGCTTTGAGCGCAGGCTCGACGAAGTCCTGGCGGAAGCGACATTGGCGCGTCCGGCCGGCGGCTTCACGCAGAGCGGTGGACGCGCCGGCCGGCACTCCGAACATCTCGGCTATATCCTGTCCGAGCTGCAATACCTGCAACGCGCCTATCCGGGCGCAAAATGGTGACGGCGATGGCGGTCGTGCAGACGGCGGGACCGGAGGCGGACGTTCGCAAAACGGCGTGGGCCGTCGCGGCATCCGTCATGGACCCGGAAATCCCTGTCCTGTCGATTGCCGATCTCGGGGTCCTGCGCGCGGTGCGGATAACGGACGGTCGCGTCGAGGCGGTCATTACCCCGACCTATTCGGGTTGCCCGGCCATGGGTGTCATCGCGCTTGGTATCGAGCGCGCGCTCGAAGAGGCGGGATTCGTCAACCCGAAAATCACGACCGTGCTGTCGCCGGCCTGGACGACCGACTGGATCACGCCTGAGGGCAAAGCAAAACTCAGCGCCTACGGCATCGCGCCGCCGGCCGCGAAAGCCTCGCGCCGCGCTCTGTTCGGAGAAGAGGTCGTGGCCTGTCCGCGCTGCGGCGCCACCGACACGCAGCGCATTTCCGAATTCGGCTCCACCGCCTGCAAGGCATTGTGGCGCTGCCGCGCCTGCGCCGAGCCGTTCGATTATTTCAAGTGCATTTGAGTCGATGATGTCGAGCCGATGATGTCGATCGCATTTCACAAGCTGAAAGTTACCGATGTCCGGCGCGAGACGCCGGAAGCCGTCTCGATCGCATTCGAGGTGCCGCCGCCGCTCGCCGGCGCGTACCGTTTCCAGCCCGGCCAGCATCTGACGCTGCGCACGATCCATGCGGGCGAAGAGGTGCGGCGCTCCTATTCGATCTGCGCCGGCGTCGACGACGGGGAATTGCGCGTCGCCGTCAAGCGGGTCGGTGGCGGCCTCTTCTCGACCTTCTGCAACGAACGCATCAAGCCGGGCGACGAAATCAACGTCATGACGCCGCAGGGGCGGTTCGGCATCGTTCCGGATCCCGCTGCCGCGCGCACCTATCTCGCCATCGTCGCCGGCTCCGGCATTACGCCGATCCTGTCGCTGCTGCGCACGCTGCTCGCGCGCGAGCCGCACAGCCGCTTCGGTCTGCTCTACGGCAACCGCACGGCGCAGAGCATCATTTTCAAGGAAGCGCTGGAAGACCTGAAGGATCGTTTCCTCGACCGCTTTGTCGTGCAGCATGTGCTCTCGCGCGAGAAACAGGAGATCGATCTGCTCAACGGCCGCATCGACGGCGACAAGATTGCCGCGATGCTCAGGAGCTTCGCGCCGGCTGCCGCACTCGACCATGTGTTCCTGTGCGGACCGGGCGGGCTGATCGAGGACGGCAGGCGCGCATTGCGCAAGCTCGGCGTGCCGCAGGATCGCGTCCATGTCGAATACTTTTCGGCCGACGGACGCCCGGTGGCTGCGGCTGCACCGACGATAGAGCAGGCCGCCGCGGGCCGGAACGTCGTCGCCACCGCGCACGTGACCTTCGACGGTTCGGTCTATCAGCTTGCGGTGCGCGAGGGCGAGACGATCATCGATGCGGGCCTGCGGGTGGGGCTCGAATTGCCCTATTCCTGCCGCGGCGGCATGTGCTGCACCTGCCGCGGGAAACTTCTCGCCGGCGAGGTGCGCATGGATTTCAATTACTCGCTCGAAGCGTGGGAGATGGCGGCGGGTTACGTGCTGACCTGCCAGGCGCATCCGCTGACGCCGCAGGTCACGATCGACTATGACAATCTCTGACCTCAGCCCGCGCGGGCGGATGTTCCGGCCGCACTCTTGCGGCCCGTCTTGAGCGCCTGTGCACCCTCGATCAGAAGCGTGGTGACAAGATCGGCATAGTCCTCGCGGCTGATGGCGCCGCGTTCGCGAAACCACATATAATGCCAGTTCAGCATGCCGAACAGCGACATGGTCACCGGCTTGAGCAGGATTTTGTCGCGGCCGATTTCGGGGATCACCGCGCCGATCGCGTCGGCGAAGACCGCCACCAGCCGCCGCTCCATCTCGATCAGCTCCTTGCGCCGGACGGCCGGCAGCTTGCCAAGTTCGTTGATCTGGATTTTGTGCTCGTCGTCGGCGTCGCGGTAGCTTTCCAACAGCGCGCCGACCAGCGCGCGCAGGTGCGCGCGCGGCGCCAGCGTTGCATCGACGGCAGTCACGCCATCGATCAGGTCCTGCAGATGCGCGCGCAGGATGTCGAACAGCAGCGTCTCCTTGCTGACATAGTAGTGATAGAGAAGCGCCTTGGAGACTCCGCAGGCGGCGGCGACTTCCGCCATCGAGGTGCGGTCGTAGCCGTTCTGCGCGAACATGGCCGCCGAGTGGCGCAATATGGCGCCGCGCTTTCCGTCATAGTCGGCGGATCGGGGACGCGCCATCGCTCATTCCTTGGGACGCTTGTCGACGATGCGGCGCGCCTTGCCGGCCGACCGCTCGACCGCGCCCGGTTCGCCCACGATGACGACGGCGCCGATGCCGATCGTGTTGCGGATCAGCCCGGTCAGCCGCTCGGCTTCCTGGGTCCGCTCCTGGCCGGCGGCACGCTCGGGGCGCACCTCGACCATCAGGCGCATGATGTCGAGCCGCTCCTCCCGCAGCAGCTCGATCTGGTAATGCGGTGCGAGCCCCTCGCAGCGCAACAGCAATTCCTCAATCTGGGTCGGGAAGACATTGACGCCGCGCACGATCATCATGTCGTCGGAACGCCCGGTGACTTTCTCCATCCGGCGATGGCTGCGCGCGGTGCCGGGCAGCAGGCGGGTGAGGTCGCGCGTGCGATAGCGGATCACCGGCATGGCTTCCTTCGACAGCGAGGTGAAGACCAGTTCGCCGCGCTCGCCGTCGGGCAGCACCTGGCCGGATTCGGGATCGATGATTTCCGGATAGAAGTGATCCTCCCAGATATGCAGTCCGTCCTTGGTCTCCACGCATTCGTTGGCGACGCCGGGGCCCATAACCTCGGACAGGCCGTAGATATCGACGGCATCCATATCGAACGCTTCCTCGATTTCAGCACGCATGGAATTCGTCCACGGCTCGGCGCCGAAAATCCCGATCTGGAGCGATGAGGTTCTCGGATCGATGCCTTGGGCGCGGAATTCGTCCAGGATTGCTAGCATGTAGGACGGCGTGACCATGATGATGTCGGGCTTGAAGTCGCGGATGAGCTGCACCTGCCGCTCGGTCATGCCGCCGGACACCGGAATGACGGTGCAGCCGAGCGTCTCGGCGCCGTAATGCGCGCCGAGGCCGCCGGTGAACAAGCCATAGCCGTACGAGACATGAACCTTCATTCCCGGCCGGCCGCCGGAGGCGCGGATCGAACGCGCCATCAGGTGCGACCAGGTATCGATATCCTTTTTCGTATAGCCGACGACGGTTGGCTTTCCGGTCGTGCCGGATGAGGCGTGAATGCGCGCGATCATGTCCATCGGAACGGCGAACATGCCGAACGGATAATTGTCGCGGAGATCGTGCTTGGTCGTGAACGGAAACGCGGCGAGGTCTGCGAGCGATCTGAAATCCGACGGCTTCACGCCGGCCGCATCGAACTTCTTTCGGTAGGCCTCGACATTGCCGTAGGCATGCTGCAACGACCATTTCAGGCGCTGCACCTGCAGCGCAGCGATCTCGTCGCGGGACGCGGTTTCGATCGGTTCCAGCCCGTAGGGCTTGTAGGATGCGTCGACCATGATGGTTCGCCTCTCAGTCGGCTTTCACGCCGGGAATGAGTTCGCCTTCGATGGCGCGCGAATGGCCGCGGAACTCGGCGACCGGGAGTCCGTCGGCACGGCTGACCGTGATGTCGAAAATGCCCGATCGCCCGATCCGTTGCCGCTCCACTGCGCGGGCGGTCAACCGGTCCCCGATCCGCGCGGGATTGAGGAAGGTGATGCCGCAGTGCTGCGCCACGGTGCGCCGATTGTAGGTGTTGCAGGCGTAGGCGAAAGCGGAATCCGCAAGCAGGAAGATGAATCCGCCATGGCAGATATTGTGGCCGTTCACCATGCGCCCGTCGACCGTCATGGCAAGCACGGCGCGGCCGGGCTCGACCGAGATGAGCTGCATGCCGAGATGCTTGCTGGCGGAATCGTCCGCCCACATGGCCTCGGCGCAGGCGCGCGCCAGCGCGGCGCCGTCCATCGTCAGCCTCCGTTCCTGCCGGTGAAGCGGGGCGGACGCTTTTCCATGAACGCGCGTACGCCCTCGCCGTAATCAGGGCTCATGCCGGCGTCGCGCTGCAAATCGCGCTCAAGGTCGAGCTGGGTCGACAGATCGTTGGTTTCCGATGCATCGAGGGCGCGCTTGATCAGCGAATAGCCGTAAGTCGGGCCGGCGGCGAACCGGGCGCAGAGCTTTTCCGCCTCGGCCATCAGGTCCCCGTCTGCAACGCTTTTCCAGATCAGTCCCCAGTTCTCGGCTTTCTCGGCGCTGACCGGTTCGGCAAGCAACGCGAGCGCGCGCGCGCGGGCGGAGCCGAGCAGTCGCGGCAGAAACCAGGAGCCGCCCGAATCGGGCACAAGCCCGATCTTGGCAAAGGCCTGCACGAAGTTCGCGGATTTTGCGGCCAGCACGATGTCGCAGGCCAGCGCGATATTGGCGCCGGCGCCGGCGGCGACGCCGTTGACAGCCGCGACGACCGGAAACGGCAAGGCGCGAAGCTTGCGGATCAACGGATTATAGTATTGCTCGAGCGTTGCGCTGAGCATGATCGTCTCGCCCGGTTTCACCAGCCGGTCATTGAGATCCTGTCCGGCGCAAAACCCGCGCCCCGCTCCGGTCAAAAGGAGCGTGCGGCAATCGCGGTCGGCCTCCGCTTCATCAAGCGCCGCTTTCAGCGCGCGGTGCATGTCTTCGGTAAAGGCGTTCAGGCGCTGCGGACGGTTGAGCGTCACCACGCGGTATCCCGCGCGCTTCTCGACGCGGACAGGTGTCTCGTCCATGCCGTTTCCTCCCGGTTCGGCGCTTCTTGGTCCCGCTTGCCGGCGAGACAGGCGCCCGTTGCGACCACCGGGCACTTGACTGACCGGCCGGTCGGCTAATTAATATGGGGCTGCAAAATGGGTGTCAACGCGGCCCGCCCGGTGAAGCTCGGAGCAGACGGCCGCGGGCCCGCCGGGAGGATCAGGGAATGAGCGCCTTCTTCGAAGCGCATCGCGCACTGCTGGATCAGGCGATCGAAGCCACGCGCACGCGCGGATACTGGAGCGCCTATCCGGAGGCGGCCAGCGGAAAAATCTACGGCGAAAGCGCCAAGGCGGACGCCGAGGCGGCGTTCCGGGCCATGCTTGGAAAGCCGTTCGACATCGACCAGCCAGGAGACGGCCGCGTCGGCTGCGAAGTCTCGCCCTACGGCATCGCGCTTGGCATCACGTATCCGGCTTCGTCCGCCGACCGGCTGATCGCCATGTCGACCGCCGCGGGCGCGGCATGGGCGCGCGCAACGATCGAGAATCGGGTGGGGGCTTGCCTCGAAATCATTCATCGGATCAACCGACAGAGCTTCCTGATGGCGAATGCCGTCATGCACACGACCGGTCAGGGTTTCATGATGGCGTTTCAGGCTGGCGGACCGCATGCACAGGACCGGGCGCTGGAAGCGGTCGCTTACGCTTATGACGAGATGAAACGCGTTCCGGGCGCGGCCAACTGGTCGAAGCCGCAGGGAAAAGGCGATCCGCTCGTGCTCGACAAGGCCTGGCGCATCATCCCGCGCGGCGTCTCGCTCGTCATCGGTTGCGCGACGTTTCCGACCTGGAATGGCTATCCCGCCATCTTCGCCAGTCTCGCCACCGGCAATACGGTCCTCGTCAAGCCGCATCCAGGTGCAATCCTGCCGCTGGCGCTGACCGTCCGGATCGCGCGCGAAGTGCTCAAGGAGGCAGGTTTTGATCCCAATGTGATCATGCTCGCGCCCGACGATGCGCAGGCGCCGATCGCCAAAGAGCTCGTGACCGATCCGCGCATCGCGATTATCGATTTCACCGGCAGTCCGGTGTTCGGCCAATGGGTGCGCGAGCACGCCGTAACAGATCTGGTATTTACCGAGGAAGCCGGCGTCAATCCAATCGTCGTCGATTCCACGTCGGACTTCCGCGGCCTGTGCGGCAATATCGCATTTTCGCTGACGCTCTATTCCGGCCAGATGTGCACGGCGCCGCAGAATATTTTCGTTCCGGCCGACGGTATCGAGACCAACGAGGGTCGGAAAAATTTTGACGAGGTCGCGGCCGGGATTGGTTCGGCCATCGACAAGCTGCTGAGCGATCCCGACCGGGCGACGGCGCTTCTCGGTGCGATCCAGAACGAGGCGACGCTCAAACGCATCGAGGCGGCGCGCAGGCTCGGCGCCGTGGTGCGCGATTCCGCGCCGGTCGCCGTCAGCGGTTTTGCGCAGGCGCGCGCCGCCTCGCCCCTCATCGTTGCCGTAGACGCCGACAACGAGGCGGCCTGGGGCGAGGAGCGGTTCGGGCCGATTGCGTTTGCGATCAGAACGCCGTCGACAAGGGACGCCATTGCGCTTGCCGCCGGCTCCGCCAGCCGCAAGGGCGCGATCACGGCTTCGCTCTATTCGACCGACGAGGCCGTCATCGATGCGGCGTCCGACGCATTCGCCAAAGCCGGCGTTGCACTCTCGGTCAATCTGACCGGCGGCGTCTATGTCAATCAGTCGGCCGCGTTCAGCGACTTTCATGTCACCGGCGCCAATCCGGCAGGCAACGCTTGCCTGACCGACTCGGCTTTTGTCGCCAACCGTTTCCGCGTCGCCACCGTGCGGCGTCAGAAAGCAGCCTGAACGACAAGAACGACCATGGGAGGACTGTAATGAAGCTACCAGTGAGATTGCTGACGGCTATCATCGCCCTTCTGCTGTCCGCCGGCCTGGCGCAGGCGCAGATCAAGATCGGCTCTGTCCTGTCCGTGACCGGACCGGCATCGTTCCTCGGCGACCCCGAAAAGAAGACGCTCGAAATGTATATCGCCGACATCAACGCCAAGGGCGGCATCGCCGGCAAGAAGATCGAGCTTGTCGTCTACGACGACGGCGGCGATCCCAACCAGGCGCGCACCTTCGCCACCCGCCTGATCGAGCAGGACAAGGTCGATGCGCTGCTCGCGGGTTCGACCACGGCAACGACAATGGCGATCATTCCGCTCGCCGAAGAGGCGCAGCTGCCGCTGATCAACTTTGCCGGCGCGGTGCAGGCTGTTTCCCCGGTCAAGAAATGGAACTTCAAGACGCCGCATACCGATCTCATGGCCTGCGAGAAGATTTTCGAGGACATGAAGAAGCGCGGCACCACCAAGATCGCGATTATCTCGGGCGCCGACGCTTTCGGCAAGTCGATGCGCGATCAGTGCATGACCGTGACCAAGAAATACGGCATCGAGGTCCTGCATGAGGAAACCTATCAGCCGCGCGATAACGACATGACCGCGCAACTGACCAACATCAAAGGCAAGGCCGGCGTGCAGGCCGTGCTCAATCCCGGCTTCGGCCAGGGTCCGGCAATCGTGACCCGCAACTACAAGCAGCTCGGCATTTCGGCGCCGCTCTACCAGAGCCATGGCGTCGGTTCGAAGTCGTTCATCGACCTTGCGACGCCGGCCGCCGCAGAAGGCGTGCGCCTGCCGGCTGCCGCGCTGCTCGTTGCCGACAAGCTGGCCGATAGCGACCCGCAGAAGAAGGTCGTGGTCGACTACAAGAAGGCTTATGAGAGCAAGACCGGCCAGCCGGTTTCGACCTTCGGCGGTCACGCCTATGATGGGCTGATGATCTTGGTTGATGCGATGAAGCGCGCCGGCGGCGCCGACAAGGCCAAGGTTCGCGGCGAGATCGAGAAGACCAGGGGCTTCATCGGAACCGGCGGCGTCGTCAACATGTCGGCGACCGACCATCTTGGCCTTAACCTGACGGCGTTCCGGATGCTGGAAATCCGCAGCGGCGACTGGACACTGGTGAAGTGACGCAGGATTGGGCAATCTAGCGACCTTGCACGGAGCCGGCGCGGCCGCGTGCCGCGCCGGCTCTTCGCGTCCGTGGGGGGACGGAGCTGCGCATGGCCGAATTCCTGCAATTTCTGTTTTCGGGCCTGACCATCGGGGCGATCTATGCCCTTGTCGCGCTCGGATTCACGCTGATCTACAACGCCTCCGACGTCATCAACTTCGCCCAGGGCGAGTTCGTGATGATCGGGGGCATGGTCACGTTCTTTCTCACGGCGGCGGGGGTCCCGATCCCGCTTGCGGCGGTCATGGCGGTTGCGGCTGCGATTCTGGTCGGCGTCGCGCTCCACAGCTTTGCGATCGAACCCGCGCGCGGAGCAACCGCGGTGACCTTGATCATCATTACGATCGGGGCATCGATCCTGCTGCGCGGCGTGGCTGCGGTGGTGTTTGACAAGAATTTCCACAGCTATCCGGCGTTCGCGGGCTCGGAGCCGATTGAGATCGGGGGTGCAACGGTCCTGCCGCAAAGCCTGATCGTGCTGGCGGGCGTTGCGGTGATTGTTACCGCGCTCTGGTTGCTGATGTCGCGCACCCTGATCGGCAAAGCCATGCTCGCGACGGCGGCCAACAAGCTTGCGGCGCGGCTCGTCGGCATCAATACCGCCCGGATCGTCGGTGTTTCCTTTGCCATCTCTGCGGCCATCGGGGCGATCGGCGGGGTTCTGGTCACGCCGATTACACTCACCAATTACGACGTCGGCACGCTGCTGGCGCTGAAGGGCTTCGCCGCGGCCATGCTCGGCGGCATGGGGCATCCGGTTGGTGCAGTGATTGGCGGGCTTGCGGTCGGTCTCCTGGAGTCGTTCGGGGCCGGATACCTGTCGTCCCTGTATAAGGATGCCATCGCATTCATCGTCATTTTGTTGATTCTGTTCGTCATGCCGCAGGGATTGTTCGGCCGCGCGTCGGTCGAGCGGGTGT
>WBUW01000042.1 GCA_008933495.1 Pseudorhodoplanes sp. | reverse complement strand
GGAGCGCCGACGATGTCGCCGCAGCGCTCGCCGCCCGCGACCGCACCGCCTGCGGCCAGGTGGCGCCGCCGGAGGGGCTGTATCTGGTGCGGGTGGATTACTGACGAGCCACGCGACGCGTACCGTGTCATAATTGACATTATACTGCCAATATGGTTGTATGCTGACAAAATGGAGACGACGCGATGGCGCGCACGGCCCATGCGGCTGTGACCGAGCTGGTGCTCGAAATATTCCGGCTCAACGGCGAACTGATCGCCATGGGCGATGCGCTGGTCGGCGAACTCGGGCTCACCAGCGCGCGCTGGCAGGTCATCGGCGCGATTGCGCTTGCGGCCACGCCGCTTTCGATTGCGCAGATCGCACGCAATATGGGGCTCGCGCGCCAGTCCGTGCAGCGCGTCGCCAACGAACTCGCGGCCGAAGGGTTTGTGCACTTTGCGCCCAATCCGCATCATCGGCGAGCCAAACTGGCGCGGCTCACGCCCAGAGGCGAAAGCGCCTATGCCGCCGCCACGGCGCGCTGGACGCCGAAAGCCTCGGGTCTGGCCGCCGGGGTCAAGATCCGAGACATCGACGCCGCGCTCGCCGTGCTCCGCCATATCCGCACGCGCATGGAGCGTCTCGATCCATCAGGCGCGAAGAAGGACATTCGAAATGACGCTTAAATGCACAGCGGATCGCTACGGGCAGGTCGCGATCCTGTTTCACTGGATTGCGGCGCTGTTCATTGTGCTGCTGCTGGCATCGGGATTTCGTGCCGTCGGCACCCTCGATCCTGCCGCCAGATTGCTCATGTTGAGATTTCATGTCGTCGCCGGGGTGATGGTCGGCGTTCTGACCTTGGGCCGCGCGGCCTGGTGGATGTTCGCAGACCGCAAGCCGGCGCCGGTGGCGGGCCCGTCCGCGTTGTCGGGCCGCATCGCCGCCATCGTCCACGCGCTGTTCTACGTCGTGATCCTCGGCATGGCGGCGAGCGGCATCGGCATGCTGGCGCTCGCGGGCGCCGGTGCGGTGCTGTTCGGCGGCGCAGCCGGCGAACTGCCGGATTTCTGGAACTATCTGCCGCGCGTTCCGCACGGCGCCGGCGCGCGCCTGCTTGTCGTCCTGCTGCTCCTGCATGTCGGCGGTGCGCTCTACCATCATGTCGTCCGCCGCGAGCGGGTGCTGGCGCGCATCGGCCTGTTCCGGTGAGCGCCGGTCAGGCGAAATAGCGTTCCAGGATGCGCTTGTAGATCGCGGTCAGCGCGATGAGGTCGCCGACCGGCACCTGCTCGTCGACCGCGTGCATGGACTGGCCGACGAGGCCGAACTCGACGACCGGGCAATGGTCCTT
Organism: Pseudorhodoplanes sp.; assembly: GCA_008933495.1. GTDB lineage: Bacteria > Pseudomonadota > Alphaproteobacteria > Rhizobiales > Xanthobacteraceae > Pseudorhodoplanes. Next base: position 10,906 of record WBUW01000042.1, on the reverse strand, counting down.
GATGAAGCGCGCGTCGGACGTGCCGCCCGACGAAGACAAAGCCGGCTTGCGCCCGGTCACCGATTCAATGGCGCCGGCGACGAGATCGGTGAATGGTCCGGGTTTGGTGACGAAGACATCGGCATTGGACGGCTCCCATTCGAAATAGAAGCGGATGTGGCCCTCCGCCGCGGCCGCCGCGCGCTCCTGCATCAGCGCTTTCAGCGAGTCCTTCGTATGGCGGTCGTTGAAACGGATATTGAAGCGCGCGCGCGCCTCGCCCGGAATGAGATTGACGGTCCGGTTGCCGACATCGACCGAGGTAAATTCGAGGTTGGACGGATCGAAAAAATCGCTGCCGACATCGAGCGGCTGCGCGCTGAGGGCCGCGATCAGGGTCACGATCCCGCGCACCGGATTGTCGGCGCGGTGCGGGTAGGCGACATGACCCTGCTTGCCGGTGACCACCAGCGTGCCGTTGAGCGAGCCGCGGCGGCCGATCTTGATGGTGTCGCCGAGCGCATCGACATTGCTGGGCTCGGCCAGGATGCAGTGGTCGAATTTCTCCCCGCGCGCCGTCGCCCATTGCAGCAGCTTGACCGTGCCGTTGATGGCGACGCTCTCCTCGTCGCCGGTGATCAGGAACGAGATCGAGCCTTTTGGCTTGCCGCCATTTGCGCCGAGGTGGTCGAGCGTTGCCGCAAGCGCAGCCGCGATGCCGCCCTTCATGTCGACGGCGCCGCGGCCATAGAGCGTGCCGTTGGCGATCTCGCCGGCGAACGGGGGATGCGACCAGGCGGCGACGTTGCCGGGCGGCACGACATCGGTATGGCCGGCAAACATCAGGTGCGGCGCGGCGGTGCCGATGCGGGCGTAGAAATTCTCCACGTCCGGCGTGCCGGCCTCGGAAAACACCATGCGGTGCACCGCAAAACCGGCCGCGCCGAGCACGCGCTCCAAGACCGACAGCGCGCCGCCTTCGTCGGGCGTGACCGAGGGGCAACGGATGAGTTCGCGTGCCAGCGCAAGCGGATCGGCGATCATGTTTTGGTCTTGCCTTTCACCGCCGCCCTGAGGTGCGCGCGCCGCACGCGCCTCGAAGGATGGCGGCCGGCGGCTCGGCCGCCGCGCTTCGAGGGCTCCGCTTCGCACGGCTGCCTCGGGCCGACGGCGGAGAATGCCACGCTCACCTCTAGTCCCGCAGCAATTCGTTGATCGAGGTCTTCGAGCGCGTCTTCTCGTCGACGCGCTTGACGATCACCGCGCAATAGAGATTCGGGCCTGGCTGGCCGTCGGCGGTCGGCTTGCCGGGCAGCGTGCCGGAGACCACGACCGAATAGGCCGGCACTTCGCCCTGATAGATTTTGCCGGTCTCGCGGTCCACAATCTTCGTCGAGGCGCCGATATAGACGCCCATGCCGAGCACCGCGCCTTCGCGCACGATCACGCCCTCGACCACTTCCGAGCGCGCGCCGATGAAGCAATTGTCCTCGATGACGACCGGTCCCGCCTGCAGCGGCTCGAGCACGCCGCCGATGCCGACGCCGCCGGACAAATGCACGTTCTTGCCGATCTGCGCGCACGAGCCGACGGTGACCCAGGTATCGACCATGGTGCCGGAATCGACATAGCCGCCGAGATTGACGAACGACGGCATCAGGATGACGCCGGGCGCGATATAGGCCGAGCGGCGCACGATCGCGCCCGGCACCGCGCGGAAGCCCGCCTTGCGGAACCTCGCCGCCGTCCAGCCGTCGAACTTGGAGGGCACCTTGTCCCACCACGCCGCCTTGCCCGGGCCGCCCTTGATCACGCTCATGTCGTTGAGGCGGAACGAAAGCAGCACCGCCTTCTTGAGCCATTGATGGACGTGCCAGCGCCCGTCGGCCTGCCGTTCGGCGACGCGCGCCTTGCCCTCGTCCAGAAGGCCGAGCGCCTGGTCGACCGCCTTGCGGACGGCGCCTCTGGTCTTCGGGCCGATGCGCTCGCGCGCCTCGAAGGCATCGTCGATGATTTTGGCGAGGGTCGTTGCAGGTGCGGAATTCGACATGGAAACCCGGGTCTGGCGGTGGAACTGGCCCCGGGTTTTCGAGGCAAGCCCGCAACGTGTCAAGTTGCGGCCCGCCGGCCGCAGGCTGGCCACAAGGGGTTGAAATCACCGGACAGGCGCGGATGATCGCATCGCCCGCCGCCGGCGATTCGCACCCGTTGCGCAGGAGCGACCGATGGACCCCGTAAGATTGAGCGCGGAAGCCACGACATTCGTGACCAAATTCGCGCTCTGGGCCGCCTCGCTGCTGCCCAATCTCGTGACCGCGATCGTGCTTCTGGTCGCGGGCTGGTGGATTGCCGGGCGCGCCGAGCAGGGCGTCATCCGCCTGCTCAACGGCCAATCGCGCTTCGATCCGACTTTGCGGGGCGTGATTTCCTCGCTGGTGCGCTATGCGATCCTGATCATGGTCGTGATCGCGGTGCTCGGCCAGCTCGGCGTCCAGACGACCAGCGTGCTCGCCGCGCTCGGTGCCGCCGGTCTTGCCATCGGCCTCGCGCTGCAGGGCACATTGTCGAACATCGCCGCCGGCGTGATGCTGCTCTGGCTGCGGCCGTTCAAGGTCGGCGACTATATCGATACCGGCACGGTCGCAGGAACCGTGAAAGAGGTCGGCCTGTTCGCCTCGGAGCTGCACACCTGGGAAGGCGTTTTCCTGTTCGTCCCCAACTCCGAGCTCTGGAACAAGCGGATCGTCAATTATTCGCGGCTGCCCACGCGCATGATCGATCTGCAATTCGGTGTCGGATACGACGACGATCTCAACAAGGGTCGCGAGGTTCTGCTGCAGCTTGCCACCGACGAGCGCGTGCACCGGCACCCGGCGCCGGAAGTGTTCGTTCATCAGCTTGGCGATTATGCCGTCGTGCTGGCGCTGCGGTTATGGACCTCGACTGCCGATTACTGGCCGGTACGGCGCGATCTGACGGAGCGCGGAAAGACCGCGCTCGAAGCGGCGGGGCTGTCGCTTCCTTCGCCGGTGCGCGATGTCTCGCTGCATAGCGCGCGTGATGCCGCCGGGCGCGCAACGTTCGGAAGCGGTGGTGCGATCCCGCCCCGCTGATCGCGCCTTGCGCCGGGGAAGGCAAATCATGAAAAGATTTCTTCCGTCAGCGTTGCTTGTGCTTTTGGCGCCGGACGCGGCTCTCACCCATCGCCTGATGGACGGTGCGCTGCCGGCGACGCCGTGGCAGGGGCTGTTGTCGGGGCTCGCGCATCCCGTCATCGGGCTCGATCATCTTGCCGCGCTGGTCGCGGTCGGCGGCGTAGCCTCGCTGCTTCCCGCCGGCGTGCCGCTCGCCCTTGCCTTTGTGATCGCAGGAATTGCCGGCGTGGCGCTGCACCTTGGCGCATTCACGCTGCCCGCGGCGGAGCCGCTGGTTGCGATCAGCGTGCTCGGTCTTGGCCTGTTCGCGGCTTTCGCGCTGCGCAGCATCGTCCCGGCCGCGATCCTGTTCGTTGTCGCCGGCCTGACCCACGGCTATGCGCTCGCCGAATCCATCATTGGCGCGGAGCCGGCGCCGCTGTACGCCTATCTCGCGGGTCTTGCGGTCATCCAGGCGGCGCTGGCCGCGGCGTTGACCATCGCGTTTCGTGCGATCGGAGCGCGGCTGCAATCGGCGTTTGCGGCGCGTTTTGCCGGCGGTCTTGCCGCCGTATTCGGCCTCGCCGTACTCGTCCGGCAGCTCGCCGCGTGATCAGCGTCCGAGCCCGGCCAGGAAGCCGGGCAGATCATCGGTGATGTGATCGATATGGGGCGCGTCGCGCCCCTCCAGTTCCCAGTCCTCGCGGAAGACCTCGCGCGTGCGTTCCGGCACGACCAGCACCGTGGTCATGCCGAGCGCGTGCGGTACGGCGAGATTGCGTGCGAGGTCCTCGAACATCGCCGCCTTGCCCGGATCCACGCCATGGCGGGCGAGGAACCGGTTATAGGTCCGCGGCGACGGCTTGGGTTCGAGTTCGGCGGCGATGATGTCGAACACGCCTTCGAAGTGATGATGCACTTCGAGCCGCTGCATGACCGCATCGGCGTGCCTGCTGGTGCCGTTGGTCAGGACCAGCTTGCGGCCGGGCAGCTTTTCGAGCGCAGCGCCGAGGGCGGGATTTGGCTCGAGCGGCGAATGGTCGATCTGGTGCACGAAATCGAGGAAGTCGTCCGGCTTCATGCCGTGCTCGGTCATCAGCCCGCGCATCGATGTGCCGTAGCGCCTGTAATAGTCCTTCTGCAGCCGGAAGGCTTCCTCATGGCCGATGTCGAGGAAGTTCGCGATGTAATCGCGGATGCGGACATCGACCTGCTGCCAGAGATTGAGATGATGCGGATAAAGCGTGTTGTCGAGGTCGAACACCCAGGTGTCGATCTTGGCAAAGTCACGCTGCGGGACAGGGCTCATCGCAAACGGGCTCTTGAATCTGTCTAAGCGCATGATCCCGAAAAGTGTGCAGCGGTTTCGGAACAGATCATGCCCAAACAAAAAGCTAAAGCGGGATGACGATGCGAGGAAAGGCATCCCGCTCTAGTCCGGTCTCTTGCGCACCGGCCGTCGCCATCCGCGCCGGCGGCCGCCATGCCGTGTCCATTTAGGGGGCGGTGGGGCGACTTGGAAGTGTCGGCTATTTGAACCGGATGGTCATCGCCCGGCGGTCGGCCAGATCGACGGCGGCAAATCCCGATGCGGTGAGGCCCTTGGCTGCGCAATCGGTCTGGTCGGCGATTTCGAACCGGGTGTTGCGCGTGCACAGGATGTCGGCACCGCCCCAGACCAGCGGTCCGTCGCTGCGGGTCACCCGCCGGCCTTCCGAATCGACGGCTTCGGCAAAAGAATAAACCCGGCGCGGCTGCCCGACGATGTCGGGCCGCAGGCACTTGCCGGGTTCGATCCGGTACCAGCCGCGCGTGATCAGGACGCCGGTGTCTTCCATGCCGATTGCCGCCATCACGATATGGACGGTGTCGTTGCACCAGCTAAAGCCGCTGCCCGGCTTCTGCGCGGCGTCGAGCAGGATGTCGAAAAAATCCGAGCGGCCGGCGGCCGTCAGCGACAGCTTGTTGTCCTGGATGAATTGAGCAAGCGCCGCTTCGGTCTTGGCGCCGCGGATGCCGTCGATCGGGGTGGCGTCGTAGCCGGCGGCTATCAGGAGCCTTTGAATGCCGGCATCGCGCGCCTGCAGGTCGCTGTATTCGGCCTCTTCGGCGAGATAGATGACGAAATCCTGATCGACGGCGGTCGGCTTGACGGCATTGAATTTGGCGAAGCGTTGCCCCGAGCGGCATTTGCGCGCGCCGCCGATCACGAAATCGGCGTCGGCGATGCAGAATTCGTTGTCGCCGGCGGGCGCCAGCGGTGCGGTGCCGTAGAGCGCGAGAGTGCGGCTGTGCACGAAAATCGCTTCCGCCGGCGGCTGGCCCTGCAGGATCGGCCGGCATTGGCCCGGCACGACGCGGAACCAGCCGCGGCTCGCGGCTGCGCCGCGCTCCTCCATCGCGATGGCGGCGTCCGCGACATAGCTCGTGCGATTGCAGAGTTTCAGATCGGCCGCAGCCGGGGCCGCGGACGCGAGCAGGCCGGCGAAAACGGCAGGGATGAAAAAGCGTCGTGCGAGAATTGCGTTCGCCATCGTCGGAGCCGGCGCGTCGAATCGCTTGCGGTTCCACCGTGACCCCGATCGGGCGCGCGGGCAAGGGGCCAGACCGGCCCGGCGCCGCCGCTCAGAATGGCAGTGCCGGCACGGCTTCCGTGACCCGGTCGCCGCGCGCGATCCGGCCGGCGGAGACCACCTCGCCATAGACCCCGCAATCCATGTGGTCGAAGGTCTGCATCAGGGTCTTGGGGATTTGCAGGTCGCGAATGCCGGTGCGCGGCTCCACATTGGTCGCCGCGCAACGCACGATGCGCTTGATGATTTTGACCCGGGCGCCGCCGATGGCCAGCGTCCGGTCGATGAGGTCGAATTCGTGCCAGGCCGGCCAGCCTTTCACATAGATATTGGCGCGGAAGCGCGGCGGATCGACCGGGGCGCCGACCGCATTCTCCACCGCGGCGACCGAGGCGAGATTGATGATGGATACGACCTTGGCCGCCACGTCGGAGAAACTGTGGCCGGGCGCCCGCAGGACTTTCGGCGGTCCGCGCAGTTCGTCCGCGCAATAGCGGGTGAAGAAGCTTTCGATGGCCGCGCGTCCCTCCGCCGTGCGCAGGTCGCCGCGCGCTTCCTCGCGCCCGTTGAGGCTGACGGCCAGGGTGTGGGTCGCCTCGTCATAGGCCGTGTCGAGCGCCGCCAGCCGCTCGTTGCGCATGAGCATGAGGAATTTCTGCTTGGAGAAATAGGCCGGCGCGGCCGGGTCGAATCCGCTGGGCCCGTTCTCGATCGCATAGAGGCGGTCGCCGGTAATGGTTTCGCCGGGCCGCAGGTCGGCCCCGGCGAGCGGCTGCGGCGAAAGCCCTTTCACCGGATAGCGGTACAGGGCCTGGATCGAGGCGGATGGCGGGGTGCTCATGGCAGGTTCTTTTAAACCGCCTCCCACCAGGATGGCCACGAAATTTGCGCGGGCCCCCCTTCCGCCGCCAGCGGCCGTTTCTTACATCCAAAACGGCGGATGCCTTCAGGGGTCCGTTGCGGAAATGCTCGCCTTAAAGGGGGCCGGTCATGGAATTTGAGAAATTCACCGAGCGCGCGCGAGGCTTCGTTCAGTCCGCGCAATCCCTCGCGTTGCGCGAGGGCCACCAGCAATTCACGCCCGAACATCTCCTGAAAGTCCTGCTGGACGATCCCGAAGGATTGGCCGCCGGGCTGATCGGGCGCGCCAGCGGGCGCGCGCGCGAGGCGCTTGCCGCCGTCGAGGCCGCGCTCAAGGCCATGCCCAAAGTGTCGGGCGGCGGCGCCGGCCAGCTCTATCTCGCGCCGGCCACCGCGCGCGTGTTCGACCAGGCGCAGAAGGTCGCCGAGAAAGCCGGCGATTCGTTCGTCACGGTCGAGCGGCTGCTGCTGGCGCTCGCGCTCGAAAAGGACAGCGAAGCCGGAAAAGTCCTCGCCAAGGCCGGCGTCAATCCACAGGGCCTCAATGCCGCCATCAACGCGCTGCGCAAGGGCCGCACCGCCGACAGCGCGACCGCCGAGAATGCCTATGACGCGCTCAAGAAATATGCCCGCGACCTGACCCAGGCCGCGCGTGACGGCAAGCTCGATCCGGTGATCGGCCGCGACGAGGAAATCCGCCGCACCATCCAGGTGCTGTCGCGCCGGACCAAGAACAATCCGGTGCTGATCGGCGAGCCCGGCGTCGGCAAGACCGCGATCGTGGAAGGACTGGCGCTGCGCATCATCAACGGCGACGTGCCCGAGAGCCTGCAGAGCAAGAAGCTGCTCGCGCTCGACATGGGCGCGCTGATTGCCGGCGCCAAATACCGCGGCGAGTTCGAGGAGCGGCTGAAGGCGGTGCTCAACGAGGTCACTTCCTCGAGCGGCGACATCATCCTGTTCATCGACGAAATGCACACCCTGGTCGGCGCCGGCAAGGCCGACGGGGCGATGGACGCCTCCAACCTGCTCAAGCCGGCGCTCGCGCGCGGCGAACTGCACTGCATCGGCGCGACCACGCTCGACGAATACCGCAAGCATGTCGAGAAGGACGCGGCGCTGGCGCGGCGCTTCCAGCCGGTCTTTGTCGACGAGCCGACGGTGGAAGACACCGTGTCGATCCTGCGCGGCCTGAAGGACAAGTACGAGCAGCATCACGGCGTGCGCATCACCGACAGCGCGATCGTGGCGGCGGCGACGCTGTCCAACCGCTACATCACCGACCGCTTCCTGCCCGACAAGGCGATCGACCTCGTGGACGAGGCGGCGGCGCGCTTGAAAATGCAGGTCGATTCCAAGCCGGAGGAACTCGATTCCGTCGACCGCGAAATCGTGCGCCTGAAAATCGAGCAGGAAGCGCTCAAGAAGGAAAGCGATGCCGGCTCCAAGGACCGGCTGAAGCGGCTGGAAGGCGAACTGGTCGGACTGGAGAAGCAGTCCGCCGACATCACCGGCCGCTGGAAGGCGGAAAAGGAAAAGCTGTCCGCGGCGCAGAAGCTCAAGAGCGAGCGCGACCAGTTGCACGCCGAACTGGCCAATGCCCGCCGTCGTGGCGAGTATCAGCGCGCCGGCGAGCTGCAATACGGCAGGATTCCCGAGATCGAGAAGAAGCTGGCGGCGGTCGAAGGCAAAGAAGGCGGCGCGATGATGGAGGAGGCGGTGACCGCCGATCATATCGCGCAGGTGGTCTCGCGCTGGACCGGCGTGCCGGTCGACAAGATGCTGGAAGGCGAGAAGGACAAGCTCCTGCGCATGGAGGAAGAGATCGGCCAGCGCGTGGTCGGTCAGGCCGAAGCGGTGAAGGCGGTCTCCACCGCCGTGCGCCGCGCGCGCGCCGGCTTGCAGGACCCCAACCGTCCGATCGGCTCGTTCATGTTCTTAGGCCCCACCGGCGTCGGCAAGACCGAGCTGACCAAGGCGCTGGCGGAGTTCCTGTTCGACGACGAGGCCGCGCTCCTGCGCGTCGACATGTCGGAATTCATGGAGAAGCACTCGGTCGCCCGCCTGATCGGCGCGCCGCCCGGCTATGTCGGCTACGACGAGGGCGGCACGCTGACCGAAGCCGTGCGCCGGCGGCCCTACCAGGTCGTGCTGTTCGACGAGATCGAGAAGGCGCATCCGGACGTGTTCAATGTGCTGCTGCAGGTGCTCGACGACGGCCGGCTGACCGACGGGCAGGGCCACACCGTCGATTTCCGCAACACGCTGATCGTGATGACGTCCAATCTGGGCGCCGAATTTCTGGTCAACCAGAAGGAAGGCGAAGATTCCGACGCGGTGCGCGGTGAAGTCATGGCGGTGGTGCGCGCAGCCTTCCGTCCCGAATTCCTCAACCGCGTGGACGAGATCATTCTGTTCCACCGCCTCAAGCGCAGCGAAATGGGCCGCATCGTCGATATCCAGATGGGCCGGCTGGCGAAGCTTCTCACCGATCGCAAGATCGCCGTGCAGCTCGACCCGGCGGCGCGCGAATGGCTCGCCGACAAGGGCTACGATCCGGCCTATGGCGCGCGCCCGCTCAAGCGCGTGATCCAGAAGGCGCTGCAGGACCCGCTCGCCGAACTGATCCTGTCCGGCAAAATCAGGGACGGCGATGCGGTAAAGGTTTCCGCCGGCAAGGACAGCCTGACCTTCAACGGTGAGGCGGTGAAAGAGGCGGCTTGATTGCGCCGCGTCTCCGCATCCTCGAAGCAGACAACACAACCGGCATCCCGGCCCCTCGCGCAAGCGAAGGAGCCGGGATCGCTTTCGATGCATACGGCTCGCGATGAGTTCGGAAGACGGTCCCGGCTCTCGCTACGCTCGGCCGGGACGACGCCGGTATTGGTGCCGGCGCTGCGTTCCACGCGATGAATGTCGAGTCGTCACGGCAGCGTAGGCCGGGAAACCGGCGGCCGTGAATCAGCCAGCGATCAACTGATAAAGCGCGCCGGCGGCGAACGAGCCGAGCAGGGCGGCGGTCAGATAGATGGCAAAGACCTTCCTTTGCGCTATCGCCCAGACCGCCAGCGCTGCCGGAATGGACGTGACGCCGCCGCCGAGCAGGAATGCCATTGCCGGTCCCGCCGCCATGCCCTTGTCGACGAGCCCGGCAACCAGGGGCAGAGCGGCGTTGCCATTGAGATAGCTCGGGATGCCGACGAGCGTTGCCATCGCGACCGACGACAGGCTTCCGTCGCCGGCCACACGCGTCACCAGATCCGCGGGGACGTAGGCCGCCATCAGGCTTTCCAGCAGAAAAGCCAGCACCAGCCATTTGCCGAGGAAGAACCCGTTCTGCGACGCATTTCGCCAGAACGCCGCGCGGCGCTCCGCTTCGTTCCAGAAGCGCCATGCGGTCGCACCCGGGTTGCGGATTCGGGACCCGGCGCATCCGCCGTTTCCGGCCCCGGCGCGCAGCGCCGGTCCGGCCAGCATGCCGATGCCTTGCAGCGCGAGCACTCCGAAGCCGCCGAGCAGTCCGATTCCGACGGCAGCGCCGGTCTTGGCGACCGCGAAATCGAACCCGAGCACGCCGGCGGTCAGCGCGAACATCGAGGGATCCATCAGCGGCGAGGCGAGCCAGAATGCCATCACCGGCGCGAGCGGCACGCCCGTGGCGAGCAGCGCCGCGATGACCGGAATAACGCCGCAGGAACAGAACGGCGAGAGCGCACCCATCAGGCTTGCGAACACCACCATCGTTTCGACCCGGCCGGCAAATGCGCGCGCAATCAGGTTCTCGGCACCGCTCGCCCTGGCGTAGGCGGTGGCGGCAATCGACAGAATGAAAAATGGCAGGATTCCCCAGATCGCCTTGAGCGTGAATGACAGCGAGGCAGCCGCCTGTGCAGGGGCGACGGCCAGCAGCGCTGCGGCAATGACAGCGAGCCCGGCTACCGCCGGGTCGACCCGTGAAATGCCGCGCTTGCGGACTTCAGCCAGAGTTTCCAGCAGTGACATTGTATCTATTCCTCTAGGTTTATGGTCGCATAGAAGCAAAAAAAATTTACCCGACGGCGCGACCGCGGCGCGCGGGAAGGCCCGCTCCGGTGCAGCATTCCGCCTTGACGTATTGCAGGACCGCGTCGACCGCCTTGAAATTCGCCCGGCAGATCACTTCGCGTCCCCGGCGTTCCTGCTCGACCAGCCCGGCTTGCGTGAGCGCACCGAGATGATGGGACAAGGTGGTTGCCGGCGTGCCGAGAATCCGCTGGATGCCGCCGACATTGACGCCGTCATGCCCGGCGCGCACGAGAACCTTGAACAGCCGCAGCCGGGTGCGGTTGCCGAGCGCGGCAAGGGCGTCGGCGGCGCGTT
>WBUW01000519.1 GCA_008933495.1 Pseudorhodoplanes sp. | reverse complement strand
GAATTGCGCGCCGTCCGTGCCGTCGGCATCGACGATCACACGCTGCTTGCGGTCGTCCATGCGGAAGCGCAGTTGCGAACGCGAGCGCTCCGCAAGTTGCAGTCCGACCAGGCCGGTGGCGAAACGTTGCCAGTCTTCAAGGGCCTTCGTGCGAATGCCGACATAACCGAGCGATTGGATAGGCATGGGGCGCTCCCTGGCAGCGGCTCTCAGTCCATGTCGTCCGGTCCATATCGTCCAGTCCATGTCGTCCGCGTGCGCCGGATGCGGTGCCGCAGGCGATGCGGCGCAGCGGTGCAACGCTGATCCGGAACCGCTTTCGCCGTGGCGGTCCCGGGTCCATGCGCACACTATCGTGCGGCGCCGCGCCCGGAACAAGAGGCCGACGCTATTCCGCCGCCTGGCGCCTGGGGCCGGCATGGATGGAGACGAGATAATCCATCGCCGCCTGCACGCCGCCTTTCTTGTGCGGGACGCCGGCCAGCGCCAGCGCCATTTCGGTGTTGGCGAGCGCGCCGATCAGCATGCCGTCATTGATGTCGCCGAGATGGCCGATGCGGAAATACTTGCCGGCATAGGGGCCGAAGCTCGCGCCATAGGAGATGTTGAAGGCCTCCAGCGCCAGGCTGCGGAACGCGTCGCCGTCATGGCCTTCCGGCATCATCACCGCGGTGATGGTCGGCGAGTAATATTTCGGATCGCGGACCATGATTTCGAGGCCCCAGGCCCGCACCGCGCGGCGGGTCGCCTCCGCAAGCCGGTGATGGCGGGCGAACACGTTGTCGAGCCCTTCCTCGTGCAGCATCTGCACCGACTGGTCGAGGCCCCAGAGCATCTGCGTCGCCGGCGTATAGGGGAAAAAGCCGATCTTGTTCATGTTGAGCATGTCGTCCCAGGCAAAGAACGACTTCGGCAGTTTCGAGGTCTTGTTGGCGGCAAGCGCCTTGTCGCTCACCGCATTGAACGACATGCCGGGCGGCAGCATCAGGCCCTTCTGGGCGCCGCCGACGGTGACATCGACGCCCCATTCGTCGTGCCGGTAATCGGTCGAGGCGAGCGAGGAAATCGTGTCGACCAGCAGCAGTGCCGGGTGGCCGGCGGCGTCGATCGCCTTGCGGATGTCGGCGACCGGGGAGAGCGCGCCGGTCGAGGTCTCGTTATGCAGGACGCAGACCGCCTTGATCTCTTTATTCCTGTCTTCATTCCTGTCTTCGCGCAGCCTGGCTTCGACCGCACCGGGATCGGCGCCGGTGCGCCAGTCGGTCGCGATGAATTCCGGCCGCAGGCCGAGCTTCTCGGCCATCTTCTTCCAGAGCGTGGCGAATTGCCCGGTCTCGACCATGAGCACGCGGTCGCCGGGCGAAAGCGTGTTGACGAGAGCGGCTTCCCACGCGCCGGTGCCGGTCGCGGTATAGATAATGACCGGATTGGTGGTCTTGAAAATCGTCTTGACGCCTTCAAGGCAGCGCTTGGCCAGCCGGGCGAATTCCGGTCCCCGGTGGTCGATGATCGGGGTATCTATCGCGCGCAGGATGCGGTCGGGAAGCGGCGACGGTCCCGGAATCTGGAGGAAATGGCGTCCGGCGACGCGCGAGGAATTCTGGGCCATCGCAAAGCTCCTTCAGCGGCCGGCAATCCGGGCCGCCGCATGGCTTAATAGGGTGACAAAACTTGCCGGGATGAACACCCGATGCGACATATCGGTCAAGTCAAATCATCCCTCTCCCCGCTTGCGGGGAGAGGGTGGCGAGCGCCGCAAGGCGCGAGCCGGGTGAGGGGGACCTCGCATTCGTGCACGAGATTAACGCCCCCTCACCCGACTTCCTCACTTCGTTCGGAAGTCGATCTCTCCCCGCTTGCGGGGAGAGGTGACGCACAGGGAGATTATCGTTGTCCGATCGCCTGATGCCGGGGCTGGAGCGGCGGCTTAGAAAAGAGCGCGCCGGCGAGGTCCGTTTCGACCGCTTCACCCGCGGGCGCTACGCCACCGACGCCTCCCATTACCAGATCATGCCGGTCGGCGTGGTCGCGCCGCGCACGATCGAGGAAGCCGATCGGGCGATTGCCATTGCCAAAGAAGAGGGCGTCAGCGTGCTGGCGCGCGGCGGCGGCACCTCGCAATGCGGGCAGACGGTGAATGCGTCGCTGGTTCTCG
>WBUW01000518.1 GCA_008933495.1 Pseudorhodoplanes sp. | reverse complement strand
ATCGTAGGCCGTCTTTTCCGGCATATCGGCATTGGCGACCAGGATGTTCTGCACGACCGCGATCTTGTTATCGGCGTCCTGGCCGGGATAGGTCTTGGCCGGAATGACGCCCTTGCTGTAGAGGCTGCCGTATTTGGCGTTCATCTTTTCAGTCAGGTCGGCGGAATCCACCAGCTTGAGCCTGACGCCGGGCGTGGCGCCGAGATCGGTGACCGCCGCGGTCGGCAGACCGCCGACCCAGAAATAGGCGTCGATCTTGCGGTCCTTCAGTGCATTGGTGGATTCGGCAACGCCGAGACGCTCGCGCGTCATGTCCTTGTCCTTGTCGAGTCCGGCGGCCTCGATCACGCGGAACGCCATCACCTCGGTCGCGCTGCCGGGCGAACCGGTCGAGACGCGCTTGCCCTTGAGATCGGACATCTTGGTGATGCCGGTGCCCTCGACCGTCACGACATGCATGCGGTTGGGATAAAGCACCATCAGCGTGCGGACCGGAACCTTGTTGTCCTTGAACTTGTCCTCGCCGTTGAGCGCGTTCAGGGCCGCGTCGACCATGACCAGGCCGACCTCGCTCTGTTTCGAGCCGATCAGTTTCAGATTATCGACCGAACCGCCGGTCACGCGCGCGGTGGCCTGAACACCGGGCAGATATTTCGACAGCACGTTCGCCATGCCGCCGCCCATCGGATAATAGACGCCGCCGGTACCGCCGGTGGCGATCGCGATGTTTTGCTGCTGCTGGGCGATTGCAACACCGGCGAGCAGGACGGCGCCGGCCGCCAGCCCGGATATCGCAAGACCGAGACGCTTGTTCATTCCACTCCTCCCTTTATTGCCGGCCGGCCGCATGAAGACCACGCGGCGCCGGAAGCATGAGCTGTTTTACTAATACAAGGATGCCGATGACGAGGCCAGCCGTGGCGGTGTACGCAATGTCGCGCCCGATGAGCGCCTCGACGCCCGCTTCGATCAGGCTCGGGAACACGAGCAGCAGGCCCGCCAGCACCAGCCATATCCGCTCGACGGCGGTGGCGCGGCGCAGGGCCCAGCCTTGCGCGGCGGCGGCCAGGAAGGCAAGGCCGAAGGCGGCCTTCAGCGTGATCAGGACGATATCGACGACCGATCCATTGGCCGGGATCTTGAGCAGCAGGCCGATGCCCTGCGGATCGAGCACGAAGACAAACGGGACCAGGAACGCCGGCAGCGTATATTTCCAGGCGTGCAGCGTGGTCTTGTAGGGATCGCCGCCGGTGATGGCGGCGGCGGCGAACGGCGACAAAGCGGTCGGCGGCGAGACTTCCGAGAGCACCGAATAATAGAAGATGAACATGTGCGCCGCATAATCGGGCACGCCGAGCTTGATCAAAGCCGGCGCCGCGATCACCGCGCAGATGATATAGGAGGCGGTCACCGGCACCGCGAGCCCGATGATCCAGACGATCAGCGCGGTATAGAGCGCGGTCAGGAGCAGCGCGCCGCCGGCATAGTCGATCACGATCGAGGAGAATTTCAGCCCGAGTCCGGTCAGCGTCACCACGCCCACGATGATGCCGGCGGTCGCGCAGGTCGTCGCCGCCGTCAGCGCGCTGGTCGACCCGTCGGACAGCGCCTTGACGAGCTTCCGGGGGGTCAGCGCGGTTTCGCGCGTGAGATAGCTCATCAGCATCGTCATCAGCGTGGCATAGAACACCGACGTCGTCGGCGAATAGCCCCACACCATGAATATGACGATGGAGACGAGCGAAACGAAATGGAAGCCGTAGCGGCGGGTCAATTGCCACAGCGACATTTCCGGCACGTACGGCTCGCCGTGCGCGCCGAACCGCCGCGCATCCAGCTCGACCATGAACAGCAGCGACAGATAGTAAAGGATGGTCGGAATCGTCGCCATCCAGATGACGTCGAGATAGCTGATCTTCAGGAATTCGGCGATCAGGAAGGCGGCGGCGCCGAGCACGGGCGGCGAGATGATGGCGCCGAGGCCGCCGGCGGCGAGCAGCCCGCCGGCCGCATTGCGCTCGAAGCCTGCGCGCTTCATCATCGGATAGGCGACCGCGCCGATCGTTACCGTGGTCGCAACGCCCGAGCCGGACGGTCCGCCGAGCAGGAACGAGGACAGCACCACGGTGCGGCCGGCGGCGTTGGCGCGGCTGCCCATC
>WBUW01000041.1 GCA_008933495.1 Pseudorhodoplanes sp. | reverse complement strand
GCGATCGGCAGATGCGCCCCGATAATGGCATAGGAGCCCATCACCCCGTGCGGGACGGAAGTCAGATGCATCGAGCCGCCCTTGCCGCGCATCAGGCCGTTGTCGCGCCCCATCAGCTCGCCAAGCACCTGCTCGACCGGCGCCCCGCGCGCCAGCGTATGGGCATGCCCGCGATAGGTGCAGAACGACAGATCGCCCGGCTGCATCGCAACCGCAAAGCCCGCCGCCACCGCCTCCTGACCTAGCGACAGATGGCTCGTCCCCTTCACCAGATTCTGCAAAAACAGATCAAACGCACGCTGCTCCGCCTCCCGGATCACAACCTGCGTCCGGTACAACAAAAGCCGGACAGCCTCGCCGATGTCGTCGTTCGCGCCGGCCTTGGACTGCTTTGATGGTTTCATAATGCACTCGCGCGGGACAAAAGGTGGCGGTCAACTTTCGGGAGCGGCGATGAACTCGGATTCCTCACCCTGTAACAGGTCCATTCACGACAGACGTATTTCGCCGAGATTGATGCTGACGCCGAGCACAGTCTCGATGACCTTCCTGGTCCCGTCTCTTGCCACGATCTCCACCAAATAAGGTCCGGTATCTTCGTCCAACCGGTCAAACCTGAAGTCGCCGTAATTATCGGTTGTCGTTTCAGAAATGACCTTGTCATTTTTTTTCAGTTGCACCCTTGCTCCTTCGACACAGTCCACGCCGTCACCGACCCTGGCCGAGACGGTGCCGCCGATGAAACACTTGGAGTAGCGCCAAAGGTTCTTGTAATAGATGCGCGGCCTGGCGCCCCATTCGGGCTTCATAACCTCGAGTTCCTCTTCACGCGCCAGACGCTCCATCGCGGCATCTTCGATCCTGATCGCGCGCATGGCGCCGGTCGGACACACCTGCTGCCCACGGGTCTGCTGCCAGCCCTGGTCAATCAGATGGGCGTCGAAGGTCCAGGCTTGCGGCAGTTGCCGCTCTTCGTTCCACCAGATGTGGCCGTACGGACAGGCATCGACGAGTTGCTTCTGTCCTTTCGCCTTTTCGGGATCGATCAGGACAATGCCGTCGTCGCGCTTGCGAATCGCGCCGGATTTGTCGGCTTTGATACAGGGCGCATCGTCACAATGGTTACACATCGTCGGGGCATAGGCGACGTCGATCATCGGCACCTGTCCGCGTTCCTTCTGGCGGATGTCGATCCACCGGTGACCATGCTTCGGCATCGCTACCGAATAGCCCGGAAAATCGTTGCCGACATATTCGTCCATCGCCGCAAGCGTGCACAGATTGCAGTTCGTGCACTCGGCGACGTCGATGATCAAGTTCCATTTCTTCATCGTCTCACCCGCAACCGGCAAGCGCAACCGGCAAGAATGCATCGGCCCAACGCCGCAAGGTCTCAGGCCGTCGCCATCATTTCGGTAACCGCGGCACCACAAGATGAAAAAGTTTCAGTGATACGTCCGCCCCGGCCCGGATGGTGGCGGTTTCGGCAGGCCCAAGATAGATGCCGCCGCCCTTTTCGATATCGTAGTCCTTGCCGTCGAGCCGGATGCGGCCCTTGCCGTCCATCACGTAAATGAGCTGGTGCTTGTTGGCGGCCTCCGCGGTGAAACTCTCTGCACCCTTGAGCCAGCGCAGCGAACCCAAGACATTCTGGGCTCCGCACAGCGCGTCGTTCAGCACCTCGACAACCTCGCCGTGCCCGGACGTGGCCTTTTTCGGGAGCTTGTTGGTATCGATGAATGTCAGCGACATGTTCGTGTGTCCTCAAAGCCTCGGATGATCAGGACTGAATCCACACCTTGCCGTCCTTGCGATTCCAGCGCAGGTCGTCGTCGGTGCCCTCAAGAATGACGGTCTTGAACCGGTTTGGAGCCTGGAATTCGAAATAGAACAGCGGCTCGGTGGCGCGCAGGCGGTGCTTGGCTTCGGCCGGGATGAAAATCATGTCGCCGGGTCCCACCGGCCGAACGCCGTCGTCGGATTCGACCGTCGCCTTGCCGTTGATGATGAAATAAAAATGCTCGCAATCCATGTGCAGATGCAAAGGCGACGCGGCATCTTTCTTATAATGCATGACTCCCGCCAGCATGTCGTCGATATTGGCGAGCTCCTTGTTGACGAAGAAAATGCGCTCGCGCGCCGCCTTGGCGTCGATCAGCGACGGCAACTCGGTTTCCTTGAAGATATAGGCCATCAGGAAGTCTCCTTCGGTTACGGCTGTGGCGCGGAAAATTCCGGCCGTCGCGCAGTCCGGTTCATCCCCGGCCTCACTTCGCCAAGGCCGGCGCGGCGGCGGACTTGCGCGTGGTCTGCGGGGTCTTTTCCTTTTGGACGAAAGCTTCCGAGATGTGCTCCGTCTTGCCGTCCCACGGCTCGATCTGAACCAGGCCCTGCGCGCCGGCCAGCGAATGCGTGGACTTGGTCTGCGAGCGGTGGGGCATCAGCAGGTTCACGGCGCCGCCGCGATCAACCGAGCGCCCCGGCTCGCCCATTGGCTCGTACAGCGCGGAAGCCTCGTAGCTGGAGGCAACGCCGCGCGGCAGCCGCTGTGTCAGCACCGCCGCGCAAATCACCGCGCCGCGGTCGTTGTGGACCTTGACCAGGTCGTGTTGCTTGATTCCGCGCTCGGCCGCATCCTGCGCGTTCATGCGGACGACCCAGTAATACCAGTCCTTCACCTTCACCCGGTGGTCCGGGATGTTGAGCAGGAAACTGTCCTTGCCGTCACCCTGGGTGTGGAAGCTGTACTTGCTGTGCGGCGTGAGCAGTTGGATCGGATATTTGCGAAACAGTTCGCCGGATTGCGGGCCTTCCCACGACGGTACGTATTCGACGACCGGCGGCCGCTCCGGATCGTTCGCGCGCTTGAGACTGTTGCATTCAAACTCAAGCTTGCCCGACTGGGTCTGCAGGCCCTTGAGAAACTCCACCGAATAATCGGACGGCAATGGGTGCGGTTCCGGAACGTCCTTCTTGCGGCCTTCCCAGAACCAGCGGAATGACACCGGCGCGCGCAGATTCTCCTTCTCGGTCGGCACGACGTAGTAGCCGCGTTTGATGAATTTCTTCCACGAAATCTTCCCAGGCAGGTCGGAAGCATCGAACAGGCGCTTCACCCAGTCGATTTCATTGATGCCTTCGGAGAAGTAATTGGCGAGCCCGAGCCGTTTGCAGATTTCATTGAGGATCCAGAAATCCGACTTCGACTCCCCGAGCGGTTCGATGGCCGGCGCCTGGAAGATGATGACGCGATGGTTGAGTTGCTGCTGGCCATGATGGCCGTAGCCGCCGAGCCCGGCCCACTCGCTGATATCGACCCGCTCGAAATTGGTGCAGGCAGGCAGAATGACGTCCGCGAACTTGGTGTCGCCTTCGAGCCAGATTGCCTGGCCGACGATGAATTCCAGATTCGGCGACTGGAACATCTTCACGTGACGGTGCGTGTTGTTCATAGTCGAGATCAGCGATCCGCCATACTTGAACAGCATGCGTACCGGGGCATGTCCGGCCGCCGGATAGCTGAACTTGCCGAACTGCGCTTCGATCGATTTGCCGTTCCAGGCATAGCCGCCGTCGGCTTTGCCCTCGAGAATGGCTTCCGGCATATAGATGCGCGGTATCCTCTGTTGCGGCGTATTCATGGTCGGCAGTTGCGGCATGCGCTGGAACAGCTCGACCGCCATTGCGGTCTTCTCGATGTCGCCCGACATGCCGCCGTCGGCATAGCCCGGGAAGAAGAAGTTGAGATCGACCGGGGCGCCCCATTGCAGATTGCCCATATTGACGCCGGGCTTGCCCAGCCCCTGCATGGCGATCAGGCACACCATGGTGCGCGCCCACTGAATGCCGGTCTGGTTGCGGCACGCGCCGCCATGGCCGTTGCCCCAGCCGCCACAACCAAGATAGGTGCGCTTGGTGCCCCATTCGCGCGCGAGTGCCCGCACGTCCTTGGCCGGAACGCCGGTCTCCTTCTCCTGCCATTCCGGCGTCTTGGGCACGCCGTCGGTCTCGCCCATGACGTAGGCTTTCCAAGCATCGAAGCCGACCGTGTGCGTGGCCACGTATTCCTTGTCGTAGAGGCCTTCCCTGATCCAGACATAAGCGATGGCCAGGGCCAGCGCCGGCGAGGTGGTCGGCCGCGGGCAAATCCATTTGCCCGGCAGGAACTGGGCGGACGCGTTGTAATGAGGGTCGATGTGCACGACCTTGATGCCGAGCTTCTTCAGCCACTGCCGGCGCACCGTGCCTTCCTGGGCGCCATAGGACCCGCTGTTGGTTTCCGGATCGGCCGACCAGAACACAACCATTTCGCAGTTTTGGAGAAGATCCTCGACCGTGCCGTAGGTCTCGCTCTGGCCGACGCGCATGGTGTAGCCCCAGTGATGCGAGGCGCCCCAGTACCAGCCTTCCCAACTGTCGGGATTGTGGTGCACCGGCGTATGGCCGACAGCGTTGGCGAACCGATACAGCGCACTGAGGTAATAACCGATGTGACCCCAGGTATGATGCGAGCCGTGCGAGACCGCCATCGCGCCCGGACCATAGTCATGCTTCACGCGCTGGATTTCGCTGGCGACGATGTCGAGCGCTTCTTCCCAACTGATCCGAACATAACCGGACTTGCCGCGGTTCTGCGGATTGCGTTTGCCCTTCGGGTCGAAATCGATCCGCTTCATCGGATAGAGCAAACGATCGGGCGAATAGATCATCGACTTGCTGTTCTGACCGTGCGGCGCTAGCGTCGTCTTTCGCGGCGGCGTGAACTCCATGCCGCGCGCACGAATGGTCCAGGGCCGTGTATCGTCGTCATCGAAATCGATCGGCGTGGTGCGAATGATCTTGCCGTCCTTGACGTAAACAAAGAGCGGTCCGCCGTTGGCCATGTTGCAATAGCGCATGGTGCCGTCGGGCAGAGGCACGCCGAATTTCCAGCCTGCGGTCTGCATTGCCATCAGGGTTTGGGCAAACCAGTTGGTGAGGTCCTCCGGACCTTCGATCGTGATCGTGAAATCTTTTTGCGCGTTGATCTGGTCGAGCCAATTGATCGGCGGCGTCAGAAGGTGGGCGCCGAGTGCCGCGGTCTTGAATGCCAACGTGACGTCCGGGCTGGCGTGCATGCCGCTTGCAGAGCTGATTTTGCCGTCGCGGAGCGCGATCCAGCGTCCGATGCCTTCGCCGCGCGCCTTGATCTGCGCCACCAGGTTGCGCTCCTTGAGCCGTGCGGCAAAGGCCGGGTACCTCCATGCGGCGACCTTGAGCATCACCGACAAGCCAAACAGGATGAACGAGAATTTCAGCCGCGAAAGCATCATGCTTGCCTATTAAGCGCGATGAAGGACGCCGGGTGCGCGGACGCGCGGGCGCGCCGCATAGCATTAAATTACTATACACCGCACCTGATCAGTAATTGATGCAGATTATATGAAAGCCGATCGAATTTAGCGATCGGCGCCGGCACCCGATCCCCCGGCACGGGCGAGGCGCGCGCCTTTTTTGGGCGACACCAGCCCTGCCGAAATGCGCTCGATTTCATCAAGAAACGCGAGGCAGACCGCCGACAATTCATGCTTGGCGCGCGAGATCACCGCAACCTGCCAGGGTTGCATCGGTGAATCGAGTTCCAGCAGAGCGATCGACGAGGGCTTGCGGTCGTCGAAAAAAAGCTGCGAGGGCATCAATGTCACATAATCGCCGTTCTCGACAAAAGCGCGCGCGCAGGCGAAGGAATCGCACTCGATCGTGCTCTTTGGCAGCGGGAGATTGTTGGAGGCAAAGGTCTGTTCGAAAACGTCGAGCCCGGTACGGGTCCGCCGGTAGATGATCCAATCCAGGTCGAGTAAATCGGCGAGCGTGAGCTGGCGCCGGCCGATAAAGGGATGATTGGCGCGAACCGCGGGCACCAAGCGATCCTTGACAAGATTCATGAAATTCAACGTCTCATCGCGCGGCCGCGTCGGCACAAGACAGATTGCGATGTCGACATCGCCGTTGCGGATCGCCGGCAACATGTCCGGGTAGACGGATTCCGAGATTCGAAAGCTCACCCGCGGACGCTCGCTTTGGAATGCAATCACCGCGCGCGGCAGCAAGCCCATGGCAACGGTCGGCGATGCGGTTACGCGAATTTCGCCAACCTGCGCGCCCTGGATCATTTGCACGTCGTTGCGTGCATGGCGCAGCTCGGCGTCGATGATCTTGGCGCGGGCCAGCAGCGCCTCGCCCGCCGCCGTCGGCACAACCCCGCGGGCGCCACGATGGAGTATCTCGGCTCCGATCTCGTCCTCCAGTTGCTGCAAACTTTTACTGATGGAAGACTGCGAAAGATGCAGGTTCTTGGCAGCTTGACGGAACGTTCCGGCCTCGATCACCGCAATGAAATTCCGCAGTTGAATGAACTTCATTCGGCCCACCCTAAACAGACGGCGCAGTTATCATACGAATTGACTCCGTCAATTTGAACCTCGTCGATACAAACCGCTGACGACCGCGGAAGCCAAGAACAACAGGTCATGACCTTTCGCCCGCACACCGGCACCGCGAAGAATACGCTTTCACGCCCGCCGGTTTCGAAAGACAACGGGGCGATCTGACATGCCCTCTGACATGCCCGATGGCGAGCCGCTCGCAGGGTTTTCGTCAGTCAGAGCGCCGCGCGCCATTGGCGTATTTAATTAAAATTACCGCACCCGTAGGTCGATTGCCTTGACATATGCCGGGCGGTTCTTGCGCCGGCCAGGCCCTGCCGCGGGCCGCCGGCCCGCCTATCCCGATTCCATCGTTCGATGCCGCGCTCGCCGTTCCGATTGCCGAATGGCCCTGCCGCGGCTGGTTTGAATGTGCTCCGATTGATGCGGGGGCCGAATCGGCCACTTTTTTCCGCGACAGGACTGCGAAGCCGGTCCAATCTCTGCAAATCCCTCCTTGGATACTGATGAAATAAAGCGATCATATGTTTCTTATTTTGCATCACAAAGCGATCGCACGGTGGATAAAATGGTTCAAGTTCAGCCCCCTCCGGCTTGCCGGACCCGATCCGACTGCTGTCAGCCCATCAAGCCGCCCGGCCCGCGCGGCGAAACCACGAGGATGACCCATGAAATATAATCGCCCGCAAGCGACCGCGTCCTGGGGCATGATGGCCAAGGATTGGGAGAAGGGCATCGATTACGACCGCCTGTTCAAGGAACGGCTCAAGCGCGCGCAGAGCGCGATACGTCATGCCGGGCTCGGCGGCGTCATTGCGTTCAACTTCGACAATATCCGCTACATTACCGGCACCCATATCGGCGAATGGGCGCGCGACAAATTCATGCGCTACGCGCTTTGTCCTGTCGAGGGCCCGCCGTTCCTGTGGGATCCGGCGCCTCCCGCCAAGCGCCTGTCGTCGCCGTGGATCGCCGACAATGTCGCCGCACCGATCTCGACCATGCAGGGCGGGCTGCCGCCGCAGATGAACGTGCAGGGCGACTTCGCCAAGCAGATCAAGAAGGCGCTGGTCCATTTCGGCATCGCGAAGGAACCGATCGGCATCGACATCATGGAATTGCCGATGCTGCGCGCGCTCGAAAAGGAAGGCATCGAGGTGGTCGATGGACAGCAGGCGATGCTCGACGCCCGCGAGGTCAAGACTGCCGATGAGATCGAGCTCTTGAAAATGGCCTGCGCCATGGTCGACGCCACCTACGTCGATATCGCAAGGGCAATCAGGCCGGGGACCCGCGAGAACGAGCTGGTGGCAATTGCGCACGACCGGCTGTTTCGCTTGGGCTCCGAGCGCGTCGAATGCGTCAATTCGGTGTCCGGCCCGCGCGGGCGGCCGCATTCGCACACCTTCTCCGACCGCATCATCCAGCCGGGCGACATGGTGTTCCTCGACATCATGCACTCGTTCAACGGCTACCGCACCTGCTACTACCGCACCTTCATTTGCGGGGCGCCGAACAAGTACCAGATCGATGCCTACGAGACGGCGTCGAAATGGATCAGCGCCTCGATCGACCTGATCCGGCCGGGCGTGACCCCCGACCAGGTCGCGCAGGTTTGGCCGGAGGCACGCGAGTTCGGCTATCGCGACGAGGCCGAGGCCTTCCTGCTGCAATATGGCCACGGCGTCGGGTTGTCGCTGTGGGAGCGGCCGATCATTTCCAAGCGCTATACTGGCCAGAATACGCCGCTCAAGGAAGGCATGGTGTTTGCGCTGGAGACCTGGAAAGGCGCCGAGGACGGCTCCGGCGCGGCGCGCATCGAGGAAGAGGTCGTGGTCACCAAGGACGGCTGCGAAATCATTACCAACTTCCCGTCCGACCGCCTGATCTCCTGCGGCCTGCCGGGCTGCGAGGTATTTTAGGACGATTATACGACATCGCGGGCGGGACCGGGCTTGTTCCGGCCGGCCCCTTCTCTATTTAGTTTCCGGGCATCGATGTCCGCGATACACGCAGGCATGACGGCGGATCACGCGAGGTGCAATGGCCCATACCCCGGTCACGATCCTCACCGGCTTTCTCGGTAGCGGCAAGACCACGCTGCTCAATCGCGCGCTGCGCGATCCGCGGATGGCCCGCACCGCGGTGGTGATCAACGAATTCGGCGAGGTCGGTCTCGATCACGCGCTGGTCGCGTCCAGCGACGACACGATCATGGTGCTGGAAAACGGCTGCCTGTGCTGCACGGTGTTCGGCGATCTGGTCGCGACGCTCAACCGCCTCTACCACGCGCGCGAAGCCGGCGAGGTACCGAACTTTGATCGTCTCGTCATCGAGACTTCCGGCCTCGCCGACCCGGCCCCGGTGCTGCAGGCGTTTCTGTCCGATCCGACCCTGGCGGGGCTGTATCGTGTCGGGGCGGTCATCGCCGTCGTGGACGCGGTCAACGGACCCGCGACACTCGACGCCCACAGCGAGGCGGTGCGCCAAGTTGCGCTTGCCGATCATATCCTCATCACCAAGCGCGACCTGCTCGCCGGCGACCGCGCCGAGGCGGTCGCGACGGAGCTTGCCGAGCGGCTGCGCCGGATCAGCCCAGCGGCGCGCATCACCTGGAGCGACGCGCCCGGCTTCGACGCCGTCGCGCTGCTGCAGGCGAGCGGCTTCGATCCGGACTCCGCTTCGGCCGACGCGCGCACCTGGCTCAACGAAGCCGCGTACGCCCAGCACGCCCACCATGACCACCTGCACGGCCCGCATGATCACGGCGATCACGCCCATCCTCACGGCCCGCATGACCGCGACATCGCCTCGTTCTGCTTTGTGCGCGAAGAGCCGATCGCGCGCGAGGCGCTGCGCCTCCTGCTCGACTCATTGCAGCAGAATCTCGGGCCGAGCCTGCTACGGGTGAAAGGCATCATTCACGTCGCCGAGGAGCCCGAGCGACCGGCGGTGATCCAGGGTGCCCAGCACCTGTTGCATAACCTGGCCTGGCTCGATCGCTGGCCGGACGACGACCGTCGCAGCAAAATCGTATTCATAACGCAAGGCTTCGAACGCGCCGAGGTCGAGGATATGATCGCAGTGCTCGACCGTGTCGCCGCCCGCACAGCCGCCGCGCGCGCTCGGGCGCAGGGTTTGCGCTAATCGCTAAATACTATCGCTCGTTTCTGAATCTGCATAACCTGGTGATCACACGGCTGGTAAACTTTAATAGCCTCAGCGCAGCGGCGAGGCGCTGAGGGAGGGCGCGATGACCATCCAGCAAAAAGAAATCTCCGGCACCAACCCACCTACCGTCGTGCTCAAGAGCGTTTGCCGCTCCTGTCATGGCGGCTGCGGCGTGCTCATGCACGTGCAGGACGGCGTCCTTGTGAAGGTCGAGGGCGATCCTGATTCGCCACTCAATCACGGCCGGCTGTGTCCGATCGGCACGGTGACGACGGATCTCGTCTACCACCCCGATCGCCTGAAATACCCGATGCGCCGGCTCGGCGAGCGCGGCTCCGGCCGCTGGCAGCGCATCTCATGGGACGCGGCGCTCGGCGAGATCAGTGAGAAACTGCTTGCAATCCGCGACAAGTTCGGGCCGGAGGCGATCGCGCTTGGCACCGGCACCGGACGCCATCACATCCGCTGGGTATCCCGCTTCGGAAATGCCCTCGGCACGCCGAACTGGTGCGAGCCGGGATTCGCACAGTGTTTCCACCCGCGGGTCAACACCACGATCCTCACCTTCGGCGACCTGCCGGTATGCGATTATACCGGAGATGTCCCGCCCAAATGCATCCTGTTCTGGGGCCACAATCCGCTCAACTCCGGTCCCGACGGCGAAACCCGCTTCAACGTTCGCGAAGCGCTCGCGCACGATCCGGACATCATCGTC
Source organism: Pseudorhodoplanes sp. (assembly GCA_008933495.1). GTDB lineage: Bacteria > Pseudomonadota > Alphaproteobacteria > Rhizobiales > Xanthobacteraceae > Pseudorhodoplanes. The sequence goes on along the minus strand of WBUW01000041.1, from coordinate 2,144 downwards.
ATCGATCCGCGCGAAACCGAACTCGCCAAGCGCGCCAAACTGTGGCTGCGCGTGCGCCCGGGCGCCGATGACGCGCTGGCGCTCGCCATGCTCAACGTCATCATCGGCGAGCGCCTCTATGATGAACCCTTTGTGCGCGCGTGGACCCACGGCTTCGAGGCGCTGGCCGAACGGGTGAAGCCGCATACGCCGGAATGGGCCGAGCCGATCACATGGGTCGCGGCGGACAAGATCCGCAATGCCGCCCGCCTGTTCGCAAAAGCCAAACCGGCAATGATGGAATGGGGCTGCGCGCTCGAGCACACGCCGAAATGCATTCAGACCATAAGGGCCGTGTCGATGCTGCCGGTGCTCACCGGCAATATCGACGTACCCGGCGGCTGGGTATTCGGCATGCACGGACTGGGACGGTTCCCCAGCCTGATCGAAAACCTCACGCCCGAGGCCAATGCCAAACGGCTGGGCGCTGACCGGTTCAAACTGCTCGGCGGTGAAGGCGCCGACCTGCCGGCTGCGCACATCCCGACGCTGCTGCAGGCGATGCGCGAGGGCAAGCCCTATTGGGTCAAGGCGTTCCTGGTGTTCGGCAACAACACGCTTACGACCTATGCCAATTCGTCGGCGGCCTATGAGGCGCTGATGAAGCTCGATTTCATCGTCTGCGCCGACCTGTTCATGACCCCGACGGCCGAGCTCGCGGATATTGTCCTGCCGGCCGCGTCCTGGCCGGAGATCAACCAACTCGCCGGGCTGCCAACCATCGCCGCCAACGTCGTGCTGGCCAATCAGAAGGCGGTACGCACGCATGAGTGCAAATCGGACGAGGAAATTTTCGTCGAACTGGCGCGCCGCATGAAGCTGCCGGTCGGCACCGAATCCGTGGAGGACGTGCTCAACGCCCAGCTCAAAGGCGGCGGCCTCGGCGTTAGCTTCGACGAACTCAAGCAGAAAGGCTGGGTCAAGGTCCCGTTCCGCTACCGCAAATATGAAAACGGCGGCTTCAGGACGCCGACCGGCAAGATCGAGCTTTATTCCACGCGCTTCGAGCAATTGGGCTATGCGCCCCTGCCATACTACGAGGAAGCGCCGGAAACGCCGATCAGTGCGCCCGGGGTTGCCGAGGATTATCCCCTGGTCCTTACGACCGGTGGGCGCATTCCGTTCTTCTTCAATTCCGAGCACCGCCAGATCGAAAAACTGCGCAAGGCTTGCCGCGATCCGATCGCCGAAATTCACCCGGAGACGGCGGCCCGGCTCGGCATTGCAGGCGGCGACTGGATGTGGATCGAAACCCGTCGCGGCCGCATGCGGCAGCAAGCCAAATTGACCGCCGGAATCGATCCACGCGTCGTGAGTGCTCAGCACGGTTGGTGGTTTCCGGATCAGCCGGGACCAGAATACGGCGTCTGGCAGTCGAATGTGAACCTGCTCACGGACAACCAGCCGCCCTATGATCCGGCCATGGGTACTTATCAGCTACGCGCATTGCTGTGCCGGGTGGCGCCCGCCGCCGACCCACAGAAAAACGCCGGCGGCGTGGCGTAACCGCCTCCTTGTTAAGGCGAACAATCGGCCCTCCCCGGCTGCTTGAGGCTTGCCCGCGCCTGTCTCGGTCCCCGGATACTCCGTCGGGCCGTGATTCCAGTTGCGTTCCGGCCCGGCGCGCGCCACATCAGGCCGGCCCCACGATCCTGCGCCGGCGCCATGCAGCAAACCAAGGAACAGGTCGCGCTATCCTCAATCCTCGCCTCGGGCGGCCTTACCGTCGCCAAGGCGGCGGTCGGCGTATCGACCGGCTCGCTCGCGATCCTCTCGGAGGCCGCGCATTCGCTGCTCGACCTCGCGGCGACCATCATGACCTATTTCGCGGTGCGCATCGCCGGGCAGCCGGCTGACGAGGAGCACCATTACGGCCACGGCAAGGTGGAGAGCGTCACCGCACTGGCGGCAACCGGCCTGCTGTTTCTGCTATCCGGCATCGTGTTGTGGGAAGCGGGCAAGCGCCTGCTCGAAGGCCAGAGCCATGTCGAGGCGACGATCGCGGCCTTCGCGGTGATTATCGGCTCGATCGTGATCGACTTTTTCCGCGCCCGCGTTCTTTACCGGGTCGCCTCGCAGACATCGAGCGAGGCCCTGGAAGCCGA
>WBUW01000040.1 GCA_008933495.1 Pseudorhodoplanes sp. | reverse complement strand
ACGGCACCGTGATCGACATCGCAACCGGCGTGAAAAAGGTCGATCTCACCGCCTGAGCGGCGAACCGGGACCGGCCTGCCGCTCAGGCGGTGAGATCGACCTTTTTCACGCCGGTTGCGATGTCGATCACGGTGCCGTCGCTCAAGGTCAGGGTGCCGCCGGTCAGATCGATTTTCGTGCCGCTGTCGAGTTCGCCGGTCTTGCCGTCGGCGAAAATCGAATCCTTGGTGTCGGCTTTGGCGGTGTCGATGCTGGTGTCGTACTTGGCGAGTTCCTGGTTGCGGGCAAGCTTGGCCTGGATTTCCTCCTGCGTCCGCTTCAACGCCATCTCGGCGTAGATATTGCCGCTGTCGGAAATCTGCGTCGACCAGGCGGCGGCGAATGCATCGCGCGCGGCCGATTGCCGGCTCTCGAAATCCTCGCGCATGGCTTTGAGCTTCTCGCGCCAGGCATCCATGCTCTCGCGCGCGGTCGCCGTCCGCACCCAGCCGAATTTCTTGCTCTGGATCGCCGCCATGACCGACCTCGGGCGACAGGGTTTTGCACCGTAAGATTAAGGCATACCGGTAACGAATTGCTTAACGAAGCCTTACGCGACGGTTCGCCGCCAGCCGGTGAAATCGGCCGGGATGGGTCTTGACGGCGGCTCCGGCCCGGATAATACTTTACCACATGGTTAAGTATCAGGGGGCCCGCCTCGACACCACGTTTGCCGCGCTCGCCGATCCGACGCGGCGCGCCGTGCTGGCGCGGCTGAGCGAAGGCGGCAGCCTGTCGGTCAGCGAGCTTGCGCAGCCGTTCGCCATGTCGCTGCCGGCCGTCATGAAGCATCTCGACGTGCTGTCCGACGCCGGACTGATCGTGCGCACCAAGACCGGACGCACCGTCGCGTGCCGGCTCGCCGCCGCGCCGATGGAAGAAGCCATGAACTGGCTCACCCGTTACCAGCGCTTCTGGTCCGCCCAGCTCGACCGCCTTGCCGCCTTTCTGGAGGAGGAGCCATGCCCGCCCCGCAAAGCCTCGCCGCCAAGCCAAGCCTCACGCTCAAACGTCGTCTCAATGCGAGGCCGGAAAAAGCCTACGCCGCGTGGACACAGGCCGCGCAGCTAGCGCGCTGGTTCGGCCCCGAGGGCACGCAGGACGGCTCGATCCGGGCCGAGCTCGACGTGCGCACCGGCGGCCGCTTCCGGGTGAGTTTCCGGACCGGGGACGGCGAATACCACGAGGTCGGCGGCGTCTATCGCGAGGTCGTGCCCAACGAAAGGCTGGCCTTCACCTGGGCCTGGCACACGACACCCGAGCGCGAATCCGTCGTGACCGTGACCTTCAAGCCGGACGGCGAAGGCACCATTCTGACGCTGCATCACGCGCAGTTTTTCGACCAGCCGGCGCGCGACGGCCACGAACGCGGCTGGACCGGCGCGCTGGCCAAGCTCGCGCGGCTGCTCGCGTAACCGCAACAGGCGTCAAGCCTTCGCCTCGATCGCCCATCGCATACGGAGTCGCCCATGCCATCCATCGCCCGCAAGATCACGCCCTGCCTGTGGTTCGACACGCAGGCCGAAGCGGCCGCCCGCTTCTATGTTTCGGTGTTTCCGAATTCCCGGCTCGGACGCATTTCCCGCTATGGCAATGAAGGCCGGGACATCCACGGCAAGGCGCCGGGAACGGTCATGGTTGTCGAGTTCGCAATCGACGGCCAGAACTTTGTCGCGCTCAATGGCGGGCCCCACTTCACGTTCGACGAGGCCGTGTCGTTTCAGGTCTATTGCGACAGCCAGGACGAGATCGACTATTACTGGGGCAAACTCGGCGAGCACGGCGAACATGGCCCGTGCGGCTGGCTGAAGGACCGGTTCGGCCTGTCCTGGCAGATCGTTCCCTCCGTTATTCCGGACATGATGACCGATCCCGACCGCGCGAAGGCGGATCGCGTGATGAAAGCGATCCTGCAAATGAAGAAAATCGACATTGCCGCCCTCCAGCGCGCCGGCGACGGCGCGGAGCCGTCAATGCGGTGAAGCGAGCAACCCGACCGGCACAGCTATCTGCGAAGGGAACAATGATGAACGTCCAGCCTTATCTCTTTTTCGACGGCCGCTGCGAGGAAGCAATTGAATTCTACAGGCGCGCACTCGGCGCCGAGGTGACCATGCTGATGCGCTTCAAGGACAGCCCGGAACCGCCGCAACCCGGCATGGTGCCGCCCGGCAGCGAGAACAAGATCATGCACGCGAGCTTCCGCATCGGCGATAGCGAACTGATGGCCTCCGACGGCCATTGCGCCGGCAACCTGAACTTCCAGGGCTTTGCCTTGTCGCTGCCCGCGGCCGACGAAGCGCAAGCGCGACAGCGCTTCGCCGCGCTGAGCGATGGCGGAAAAGTGCAGATGCCACTGAGCAAGACCTTTTTCTCGCCGCGGTTCGGCATGGTCGCCGACCGGTTCGGCGTCACCTGGATGGTCATCGTCCCGCAAGAGCCGGCATGACCGGAGCAAGGAGAATGCGCATGGCTTATGTCGACGGATTTGTCGTTCCCGTTCCGAAGAAGACGCTCGCCGCCTACCGCGCCATGGCGCGCAAAGCCGGCAAGGTCTGGCGCGATCACGGCGCGCTCGAATTCCGCGAATGCGTCGCCGACGACGTCAAGAAGGGCAAATGGACGTCGTTCCCGCGCAGCGTCAAGCTGAAGCCGAACGAAACCGTGGTCTTCTCCTACATCGTCTACAAGTCGCGCAAGCAGCGCGACCGGATATTGGCGAAGGTGATGAAGGATCCGCGTCTCGCCAAAATGATGAAGCCCGACGCGATGCCGTTCGACGGCAAGCGCATGATCTGGGGCGGGTTCAGGACGATCGTCGCGCTCTGAACCGGCGCCGCGCCTCGGCGTCAGCTCTGAAAACGGCAACCGGTCGGCATTGCCGATCGAGGGCCAAGCCACGCCTTCGCCAATTCTTGCGCGAGTACGGACCGACAGGGACCGACATCATGTCAGCGACACAGGCTCAGGAATTCGTCATCACCCGCGTCCTCAACGCGCCGCGCGCGCAGGTCTGGAACGCCTGGACCGAGGCCGACCGCCTGCAGCAATGGTGGGGGCCGAAAGGCTGCAAGCTGCGCGTGGTGACACTCGATCTGCGGCCGGGCGGCCTGTTCCACTATGCGATGGAATTCCAGCCGGGCCATGCGATGTATGGCCGCTTCGTCTATCGCGAGATCGCAGCGCCGGAGCGGCTGGTTTACGTCAGCTCGTTTTCGGATGTGCAGGGCGGCATCACGCGCGCGCCCTTCGAGCAGATCAGGGATAGCTGGCCGCCGGAAGTACTCAACACGCTGACGCTCGGTGAGGACGGCGGCAGGACCATGCTGACCTTGCGCGGCCATCCGCTCAATGCGGGCGAGGCGGAGGCCAAGACCTTCGCCGGCATGTTCGATTCCATGCGCCGGGGCTTCGGCGGAACGCTCGACCAGCTCGCATCGCATCTGGCCAACGCCTGAAACAGACCGGCGCCGCGCGATCCGGCCTCGCCACGCTCAAAGCGGTCGCCGGGAAACCGGTCGGCCGGCAAGCGCGCGCGCCGCCGTCAGCGGGTGGGCACCGGCTTCTCGCCGCGATAATCGTAGAAGCCGCGCTTGGTCTTGCGGCCGAGCCAGCCGGCCTCGACATATTTCACGAGCAGCGGACACGGCCGGTATTTCGAATCGGCGAGGCCTTCGTAAAGCACCTGCATCACCGACAGGCAGGTATCGAGGCCGATGAAGTCGGCAAGCTCGAGCGGGCCCATCGGATGGTGAGCGCCGAGCCGCATCGCGATGTCGATCGATTCGACGGTGCCGACGCCTTCGTAGAGCGTATAGATCGCCTCGTTGATCATCGGCAGCAGAATGCGGTTGACGATGAAGGCGGGGAAATCCTCCGAGACCGCGATCGTCTTGCCGAGCCGCGCCACGAATTCCTTGCTCGCCTCGAAGGTGGGGTCGCCGGTGACGATGCCGCGGATCAGTTCCACCAGTTCCATCAGCGGCACCGGATTCATGAAATGAATGCCGATGAACCGCTCCGGCCGGTCAGTCGCCGCGGCCAGGCGGGTGATCGAGATCGAGGAGGTATTGGTGGCAATGATGGCGTCCGGCTTGAGGACCGGACACAGCGCCGAGAATATCTTGCGCTTGATGTCCTCTTTCTCGACCGCCGACTCGATCACCAGATCGCAGTCGGCCAGGTCCCCGATCTTCTCCGCGCTTTCGATCCGCGCGAGCGCCGCCTTGCGCTGATCCTCGGTGATGATCTTCTTGGCGACCTGGCGCGCCATATTGCCGTTGATGGTCGCCAGCGCATCCTTGATCCGGTCAGGCGCAATGTCGTTGAGCAGAACCGAAAACTCCGCGAGCGCGCAGACATGGGCGATGCCGTTGCCCATCTGCCCCGCGCCGATAATGCCCACCTTGCGAATGCCTTGCGCCATGCTGTCCGTCCAACCGAATGTGGAGGTGTGAGAGCGTCGTCGTGCCGGACGCCGTTTCTACGCCGATCCGCTGCCCCTTGCCAGCCTCTAACCCTTGATCTTGGCCAGTTCCGCGTCGAGTTCTGGCAGGGCCAGATAGAGGTCGGCAACCAGGCCGTAATCGGCGACCTGGAAGATCGGCGCCTCTTCGTCCTTGTTGATCGCCACGATCACCTTGGAATCCTTCATGCCGGCAAGATGCTGGATGGCGCCGGAAATGCCGACCGCGATATAGAGTTCGGGTGCGACAACCTTGCCGGTCTGGCCGACCTGCCAGTCGTTCGGCGCATAACCGGCGTCCACCGCCGCGCGCGACGCGCCCACCGCCGCGCCCAGCTTGTCGGCGACCGGCTCGATATATTTCGCGAAATTCTCGCGGCTTTGCATGGCGCGCCCGCCGGAGATGATGATTTTCGCCGACGTCAGTTCAGGCCGGTCCGATTTCGACAATTCCTCGCCGACAAAGCCCGAAACGCCGGGATCGGCCGCCGCTGCCGCGTCCTCGACCGGCGCGGACGTCCCGCCGGCGCCGGTGGCCGGGAAGGTCGAGGTGCGCACCGTGATGATTTTCTTCGGCTCCGCCGACTTCACGGTCTGGATGGCGTTGCCGGCATAGATCGGACGTTCGAACGTGTCGGGCGCGACCACCCGGATGATGTCGGAAATCTGCATCGCATCGAGCCCGGCGGCGACCCGCGGCATGAAATTCTTGCCCGTGGTGGTCGCCGGCGTGACGATCGCGTCATAGCCGCCGGCAAGCGAGAGGACGAGCGCGGCCAGCGGTTCGGCGAGCGCATGCTCGTAGGGTCCGGCGTCGGCAACCAGAACCTTCCTCACGCCATCGAGCCTGGCCGCGGCCTCGGCAACCGCACGGCAGCCCTTGCCGGCGACCAGCACATGCACGTCACCGCCGAGCGCCTTGGCCGCCGTCAGCGCCTTGCCGGTCGCGTCCTTGAGCACCTTGTTGTCGTGTTCGGCAATCAGCAAGGTCGTCATGACAGGACTCCCGCATCCTTGAGTTTGCCGACGAGTTCGGCCACCGAGCCGATCTTGACGCCAGCCTTGCGGCCCGGCGGTTCGCTGGTCTTGAGCACCTGCAGGCGCGGCGTCACGTCGACGCCATAGGCGTCGGGCGCCTTTTCGTCGATCGGCTTCTTTTTCGCCTTCATGATGTTGGGCAGGCTGGCATAGCGCGGTTCGTTCAGGCGCAGATCGGTGGTCACGATCGCCGGACCCCTGAGCTTCACCGTCTGCAAGCCGCCATCGACTTCGCGCGTCACCACGACATCGATACCCTCGATCGCAACCTTGGAGGCGAAAGTGCCCTGCGGCCATCCGAGCAGGGCGGCGAGCATCTGCCCGGTCTGGTTGCAGTCGTCGTCGATCGCCTGTTTGCCCATGATGACGAGGCCGGGCTTCTCCTGTTCGACGACCGCCTTGAGGATTTTTGCGACCGCAAGCGGCTCGCATGCGACATCGGTCTTCACCAGAATGCCGCGGTCGGCACCCATGGCGAGGCTGGTGCGGATCGTCTCGGAGGTCTGCGCCGGGCCGATCGACACACAGACGATCTCGGTGGCCTTGCCGGCTTCCTTGAGCCGGATCGCCTCTTCGACCGCAATCTCGTCGAAGGGGTTCATCGACATTTTGACGTTGGCGAGTTCCACGCCCGAACCGTCCGACTTGACGCGGATTTTGACGTTGTAATCAACGACCCGTTTCACGGGTACGAGAATCTTCATGTCCCATCCTTCGCAGGTGCGAAATCGCCGCTACCTAAAGGCGGTTCCGACAAGGTGTCAACGCGGACGATAACAATGGCGGACGCGACCGCTTCCGCACCCTCCCGCGCGGTCTTCTTGTCAGGCGAAAAGGGGAACGCCGCGCCGGCGCATGACCAAGATCAAGGACAAGCCGGCGGCAAAGCCGCCGACATGCGTCCAATAGGCCGTCCGCGTTTCGCTGATCGGCCACCAGATATTGAAGACCTGCCAGGCGATCCAGAAGGCGATCACCCAATAGGCCCGCAGCCGCACCGTCAGCAGTCCGAGCACGAGCACGGTCATGCGCGCATGCGGGCGCAACAGCAGATACGCCCCCGCGACTCCGGCTACCGATCCGGACGCCCCGATGATGGGCGCGAGCGACTGGGTATCGCTCAGCGCCTGCGCGATCGCGCCGGCCGCGCCGCACAGAAAATAGAGAACAACGAAGCGGATATGGCCGGTGGCGGCCTCGATGTCGTCGCCGAGCACCCAGAGCACGATCATGTTGGCGGTCAGATGCAACCAGCTCGCGTGCAGGAAGCTGTAGGTGACAAGGCTGACCGCCGGCCAGATCGTCAGCCCGAGGGCGGAGCCTTCCGGTGCGCCCAGCAGGACGGCCGGGACGACCCCGAAATTGTATCCGATGACAAGCGCCGCGGGCGTCGACAGCAGCGCCAGCAGCGCGAAGACGGCGACGTTCGCCGCGACGAGGCTCCAGACGACCCAGGCCCGGAATCCGGGACGTGCGATGCCGTTCTCATCATGGACTGGAATGACCACCGCGTCTGCCCCGCGTCATCGGTTGGCCCCGGGTACCCATAGAATATCGCCGCGGCCCCTGTCGTTGGCGGACCGGCCGGCCACGAACAGAAAGTCAGACAGACGATTGACGTACTTGATGAGCGCGGGCGACACCGCCTCGCCCGGCCGGTCGGCAAGCTCGATGATCAGACGCTCGGCCCGGCGACAGACCGTGCGCGCCAGATGCAGGTGCGCGGCCGCCGGCGAGCCGCCGGGCAGCACGAACGAGCGCAGCGGCTGAAGGTGTTCGTTGAGTCGGTCGATCTCCGCCTCCAGGCGCTCGACCTGACGTTCGACGATCGACATCCGTTCCCCGCCCGGCCCCTTGCCGAGGTCGGGCGAGGCGAGGTCGGCGCCGAGATCGAACAGATCGTTCTGGATGCGCGCCAGCATCGTATCGAGTTCGGCGTCGGCGGCGGTGTGCAGGCGCGCCAGGCCGATGGCGGCATTGCATTCGTCGATGGTTCCGTACGCCGCCACCCGCAGATCGTATTTCTTGCGCCGCTCCTGGTTGGCGAGCGAGGTGGTGCCGTCGTCGCCGGTGCGGGTGTAGATTTTGTTGAGGACGACCATCGCTAGCGGCCCAGAAGCCAGATCGTGATCATGATGATCACCAGCGCGACGAACTGCAACAGCACGCGCAGGCGCATCAGGCGCTGCGACGTATTCGGGGACCCACCCCGCATCATGTTGGTCAGGCCAAGCAAGAGCACGACGGCCACGGCGCCGATCGCAACGGGCACGAGAAAATAGAAGAAGCTTGTCATCGGCTCTCCCTTAGCACCGAAGCCGCATGGCTGCCACCCGGCCGGCGCGATCGCGCGCCCGCAAGCGATGCGCCCCGCGACGTCCGTTCTCGCGGCGCAAGGCGGCCCGCATCGGACCTGCGGGCGAAGACACCGATTTGGTCAGGCCGGGAGAAAAGACGTCAACCGGCCAGCTCGACCAGATGCTTCTCGATCTCGTGGACCGGCATCTTCACATAGTCCTTGTCGATTTCCTTGCGGACCGCGTCGCGCACATGCGTGGAATAGGCCTGCCGCAAGACGCCGAGCGCACGCGGCGGCGCGACGAGGACGAGCGCCCTGGTCTGGCCGGCGCCGATCGCGGCATCGAGCCGGCCGGCGAGCTTGGAGAGGAATTCCCGTTCCGCCTGGGCGTGCCAGTCGGTCTGCTCCATGGCGCTGCGCGCGCTGCCGACCGAGGAAATCGAGCGGCCGGGGGCATCGGTACCCTGATCGCGGGTCGCCGGATTTTCCTGCTGATGGACTTCTCTCGTTTTCAGGTTGGGGAATTTGTCATCGCCGACATTCTCGAGAATCAGCGCCTTGCTGCCATCGCAAACAACGATCCAGAGTCCCGGCTCGATCTTCATTTTCATCTTTGCTCCCTTGATCCTTCGTTCTTGTGCGGCCCCCCGCGCCATCCCGTCTTGCGCTGGATCAACGCGCGCGGCGGCCGAACGTTGCCTCAATTGCTGCCGTCAAGCAGCCGGCGGGCGATCACCTGGGCCTGAATCTCGGCGGCGCCTTCGAAAATGTTGAGGATGCGGGCGTCGCACAGGATGCGCGAAACCGGAAATTCCAGCGCAAAGCCGTTGCCGCCGTGAATCTGCACGGCATTGTCGGCTGACGACCAGGCCACCCGTGCCGCCAGCAGCTTGGCCATGCCCGCCTCCAGGTCGCAGCGCCGGCCCGAGTCCTTCTGTCGCGCGGCAAAATAGGTGAGCTGCCGCGCGACCGTGATTTCCACCGCCATCATGGCGATCTTGTCCGACACGCGCGGAAAGCCGACGATCGGCTCGCCGAACTGCTGGCGCTGTTCGGCATAGGTCAGCGCCTCTTCCATCGCCGACTGCGCGACGCCGACCGCGCGGGCGGCGGTCTGGATGCGCGCGGCTTCGAAGGTCTGCATCAGCTGCTTGAAGCCAAGCCCCTCGACGCCGCCGAGCAGGTTTTCCGCTTTCACCTCGAAGCCGTCGAAGGCGATCTCGTATTCCTTCATGCCGCGATAGCCGAGCACCTCGATCTCGGTGCCGGACATGCCGGGTGCCGGAAACGGATTGTCGTCGGTGCCGCGCGGCTTCTCGGCCAGCAGCATGGACAGCCCGCGATAGCCCGGCTCCTTGGGATTGGTGCGCACCAGCAACGTCATCAGGTCGGCGCGTACCGGATGGGTGATCCAGGTCTTGTTGCCATAGACCTTGTAGACGTCGCCTTCGCGCACCGCCCGGGTCTTGAGCGAGGCAAGGTCGGAGCCGGTATTGGGCTCGGTGAAGACGGCGGTCGGCAGCACCGCGCCGGAGGCGATTTTCGGCAGCCATTGGCGCTTCTGCTCCTCGGTGCCGCTGCCGAGGATGAGCTCGGCGGCGATTTCCGAGCGCGTGCCGAGCGAACCGACGCCGATATAGCCGCAGGACAATTCCTCGGACACCACGCACATCGATTCCTTGCCGAGACCCATGCCGCCATATTCTTCGGGGATGGTCAGGCCGAACACGCCCAGTTCCGACATCTGGTTGATGACCGAGAGCGGGATATAGCTGTTGGTCTTGTGCCAGCCGTGCGCGTGCGGGGCGACTTCGCTGCCCACGAACTTGCGCATTTCCTCGCGGATCGATTCCAGCGTGTCGTCGAGCACGCTGTTGCCGACGGTGGCGGCGTGCTGCTGGCGCATGATCTCGACCAGGCGCGCGCGGCGGGCCGGGTTGCTGCCGTTCTGGATCAGGCTCTCGACCGCGGGCGTCATGCGCGCGGCCGCCGCCGAGAACGGCAGGCCGAGATCGGACAGCCGCACGATCTCGGTCTGGCTCATCGGAATGCCGCCGATGATCTGCGCGAGATATTCGCCAAGACCGATCCGCACGATCAGTTCCTCGGTCTCCCCGAGAAGACCGCCGGCCTGCAGGCGCCGGGCGTAGGACGCCAGTTGCCGCAGCGCCTCGACATAGGTGGCAAGCCAGGCGAGGCCATGGGTGGCGCGCTGCTCGCGATCGATCGCACGGGCCAGGAGCTTGCCCTCGGCCGACACGCGGTCGCGGACCCGCTGCACGGCGTCGGCCAGGATGGCGTCGGCAAACCCCACGGCCTCCGCGCTCAACGCAATGACATTTTCCGAAGCATTCGGGCGGAGGGCGGCAACAGACATCGTACGCATCCTGGATCGGGGTTGGATAATGGGTATTCGCAAACCACACTAATGGTGCAGCGCACAAAATCAACCGGATCGGTCAATTGGCGGCTGCGCCCGGACGACGGTAGCCCTTTGCTACAATTTTAACCATTTCCGGCACACCTTCCTTCCCAATCGCTTGTCCAAGCGTCTTGTCCAAGCCGCCGACGCGCGGCGTCCGAACACAGCAAGCCCCATGAGCGCGATTTCTGCACTCCCCAGCGCCGTTTCCGGATTTATCGGCAGACGGATTTCGGCGGTTTCCCGCTTTATTTCGATCGTCAGCGTCCGCACCCGCATCGTCGTGATCGCCCTCATCCCGCTCGTCGGCTTCCTGGCCAACGGGGCGGCATTCATGACCGGGGAGACCGAGGTCGGCCGCGCCTTCGACAGCGTCATGTCGGCGGGCACGCTCAACGATGCGAGCCGCAATTTCAAGGACGCGCTCGCGCGCATGCGGGTGGCAGCAACGGACTTTTCACGCGACTCCAGGCCCGACAGTATCCGCATCTACAACGATGCATACGCGGCGGCGATGACCGAGCTTGCGCGCATCCAGACGCACAAGGATCTCGGCGGCAACCAGGTGCTGCCGGAGGCGGGCGAACAGCTCGACTATCTCAAGAAGGCCTTCGACAAGATGCTGAGCGCGCAGGAAGCGGTCGGCTTCGGAGTGGCGCAAGGCATTCGGGCGCGCCTGCGCGATTCGATCCATCTTGCGGAAACCGCGGCATCCGATTTGAGCTGGCTGACCGCGGACGACGCAAACGCGTTCGCGATCGCGATCGCGACCATCCGCCGGCTTCAGGCCGAATACATGCTGCGCCGCGTTCCGCAGACGCAAAAGGACTTCTTCGCGGAAATCGAGAAATTCGGCGCCGCCATAGACAAGGTGGTCGCCGCCGACATCATGAAGGCTTCGATCCGCGACGCCATCAAATTCTATGCCGAAGCGTTCCGGGAGTGGGTGGTCGAAACCGAAAAAGTCGCCACCCATCTCGACGCGATCGAAGCCGGCACCCAGGGCCTGATGGGCCAAACCGACGCGGTTATTTTCTCCGCCGGTTTGCAACAACGGCGCGCATCGGACGAACTGGCGGTGTCGCAGTCCCACACCAGGACAATCATCATCATCGTGGGCTGCGCGGCTATTCTGCTCGGGCTTTTCCTGAGCTGGCTGATCGGGCTGAGCATCATCCGGCCGCTCAAGGGGCTTGCGCGCGTGATGAAGGCGCTCGCCACCGGCAACACCGCAACCGACATTCCCGGTACCCGCCTGAAGGACGAAATCGGCGACATGGCGCGCACCGTCATCGTATTCCGCGACAACATGATCGAGCGCGAGAAACTCGCCGCCGTCCAGTCCGAAGACGGGCGCAACCGCGAACGGCGGGCCGAAGCCGTTGCAACAAACATCGCCCAGTTCGAACACGCGGTCGAACAGGCGCTCGGCAAGGTGCGCGCCGCCGCCGGACAACTCGAACACGCCGCCGGCACGCTCACCAGCGCCGCCGACGCCGTGTCGGCGGAGGCCGGTGCCGCCGGCGAGCGCGTGAACGCGGCCTCCGAGAACGTCACCAGCGCCGCCGGCTCGGCGGAGGAACTGGCCGCATCGATCAATGAAATCGCCGGTCAGGCCGACAAGTCGACGCAGGTCGCCACGCGCGCCGTCGCGGAAGCCGGCCGCGCCGTCAAGACGATGGCAGGGCTCGGCAACGCCGCCAATCGCATCGGCGAGGTGATCGGACTGATCCAGGCGATCGCCGGCCAGACCAACCTGCTGGCGCTCAACGCCACGATCGAGGCCGCGCGCGCCGGCGAAGCCGGGCGCGGCTTCGCGGTGGTGGCGTCGGAAGTGAAGAGCCTTGCCGGCCAGACCGCCAAGGCGACCGAAGAGGTCGCGGCCCAGATCGGCGAAATCCAGTCGGCCGCAAGCGAAGCCTCGCACACGATCGAGCAGATGAACGCGATCATCGAGGAAATGTCCGGCATGGCCGCGAGCGTGGCGGCCGCGGTCGAGGAACAGAACGGCGCGGTCGCCTCGATCGCCCAAGGCGTCCACCGCGCCTCGGACGATGCGCACAGCGGCGCCGACGCCATGACCCGGGTCGCGCAAGCCTCCGATGACGCGCGCGCAACCGCGGAAAAGGTCAATTCACTCGCCGACACGCTGGCCGCCGAAGCCGAAAGCCTCGACCGGGAGGTCCGCACTTTCCTCGCCCGTGTCAGCGCGGCCTGAGACGTTTCAGC
>WBUW01000517.1 GCA_008933495.1 Pseudorhodoplanes sp. | reverse complement strand
GTCGTCGGCCGCTCCGAGGGGCTAGCGCTTGCGAGCCTCCGCATGTTCGAGGCCGGCCTCTTTTCGGCCGATCCGTGCGACCGGCTGCGGGCCGATGCCGCGCGCTTGCGGCAACTGACCGCGACCGGTCTGGCGCGCGGATTTCAGGCGACCGCCGACAATCCGCTGGGCGGTCTCGCCGGACGAGTCGAGCTGCTCGTTCGCCTTGGGCGCGTCATCGCCGACCATGCGACCGTCTTTGCAGTCAGAGACTCGGCGCGGCCCGGCGGCCTCTATGATTGTCTGACGGCGATGGGCGAGCGGATTTCGGCACCCGATATTCTGCACGCGCTCCTGCTCCATCTGGGTGCAATCTGGCCGGCGCGTCTGTCGCTCGCGGGTATTGCGCTCGGCGATACCTGGCGGCATCGCGCGATCAGACGGCAAGACGCCACCGACGGCCTCATCCCTTTCCACAAATTGTCACAATGGCTCGCCTATTCACTGATTGAGCCGTTGCAGGACGCCGGCATTGGAGTGGTCGATGTCGACGGCTTGACCGGGCTTGCGGAATACCGCAACGGCGGATTGTTTATCGATGCCGGTGCGGTTCGCCTGCGCGATCCGGCGCTGGCGCAGCGCCCGCACGCGGTCGACTCGGCGCTGGTGGTGGAATGGCGCGCCCTGACCGTCGCGCTGCTTGATGCCGTCGCGCCGCTCGTGCGCCAGGCGCTCGGTGTCGATGCCAAGGCGTTTCCGCTCGGCTGCGTGCTGGAAGGCGGCACCTGGGCGGCCGGACGCAGGATTGCGCGCGCGCTGCGCCGGGATGGAAGCCCGCCGATCGCGGTCGTCAGCGACGGAACGGTGTTTTAGCGGAGGCATGGCCATGCAAGGCGTCACCATCGTCGATCACCCGCTGGTGCAGCACAAATTGACGCTGCTGCGGGAGAAAAGCCGCTCGACCAAGAGTTTCCGGCAGCTCTTCAGCGAAATCGGAATGCTGCTCTGCTATGAAGTCACGCGCGATCTGCCGCTCGTGCAAACGGAAATCGAGACGCCGCTGGCCAAGATGCAGTCGCCGGTTCTGGCCGGAAAGAAACTCGTGCTGGCTCCGATCGTGCGCGCCGGGATGGGATTTCTGGAAGGGATGCTGTCGCTCTTGCCATCGGCGCGCGTGGCGCATGTCGGGCTTTACCGCGAGCCGCGCACCCTGGTGGCTGTCGAATATTTCTTCAAGGCGCCGGACGAGTTGGCCGAGCGCCTGGTGCTGGTGTTGCATCCGATGCTGGCAACGGGAAACTCGGCGGTGGCGGCCGTCGACCGGTTGAAGGAAAGCGGAGCCAAGGCGATCCGGATCGTCTGCCTGCTGGCGACCCCGCAAGGAATCGAAAAGGTGCGCGGCCACCACCCCGATGTGCATATCTGGACCGCGGCCGTCGATCCCGAGCTCAACGACCAGGGCTACATCGTCCCGGGCGTCGGCGACGTCGGCGACCGCATGTACGGCACCAAATAGGGTCAGGAAGCCGCGATCGCGGCATCGACCGCATCTCCGAGGCGGTCGACGATCGTGGCCACCTCGCCGGGCGTCACGATGAAGGGCGGCGCCAGCAGCACGTGATCGCCATGCTTGCCGTCGATCGTGCCGCCCATCGGATAGACGATCAGGCCGCGCGCCATGGCTTCGGCCTTGATGCGGGCATGCAGCTTCTTGTCCGGATCGAACGGCTGCTTCGATGACCGCTCGGAAACGAGCTCGATGGCCTGGAACAGCCCGCGGCCGCGGATGTCGCCGACATGGCGGTGGTTGCCGAAGCGCTCGGTCAGCGCTTCGGCGAGCGCCGCTCCCATGGCCTTGACATGGTCGAGCAGCTTTTCGTCGCGGATCGTCTTTTGCACGGCGAGTGCCGCGGCGCAGGCGACCGGGTGACCGATATAGGTATGGCCGTGATAGAAGGTGCCGCTGCCGGTCTCGAACGCACGATAGACCCTGTCGCTGCAGATCGTGGCGCCGATCGGCTGGTAGCCGCCGCCGAGGCCCTTGGCGATGGCGACGATATCCGGGGCGATGCCTTCCTGTTCGAATGCGAACAGCGTGCCGGTCCGGCCCATGCCCGACATGACCTCGTCGAGGATCAGCAACACGCCATACCGGTCGCAGATGTCGCGAATGCGCCTGAAATAGCCCGGCGAGGCC
>WBUW01000039.1 GCA_008933495.1 Pseudorhodoplanes sp. | reverse complement strand
CCGATGTTGCGCTCGACGCCGGCGCGCGCCTGCCGCTCGACGCCAACCATGAAGAGCGCGCGCTCTATATTCTTGCCGGCGAGCTCGATATCGCCGGCGACCGGTTCGGGCCCGGCCGGCTGCTCGTGTTCAGGCCCGGTGATCCGATCACGATCCGCGCCGTCCGCCCGGCACACTTCGTGGTGCTCGGCGGCGCCGCCATGGACGGGCCGCGCCACATCTGGTGGAATTTTGTGTCCTCGCGCAAGGAGCGCATCGAGCAGGCCAAGGCCGACTGGAAAGCGCGCCGCTTCGACAGCGTGTCCGGCGACGAGGCCGAGTTCATTCCGCTGCCGGAATGAGCCGCCTCATTCCGTCTTGCGCGGGCCGAACAAGGCCACGGCGTTGCCGGAGGCAATGCGCGCGGCCTGTTCGGGCGGCAATTGCGCAAGCCATGCGCGATAGGTTTTCATCAGGCCGTCATAGGAGAACCAGCGCTCGTTGATCCAGGTGTCCGATCCGATCAGGAAGCGGTCGGAATGCAGGGCGAACAGCTCGCGCCATTCCGGCGTCAGGTGACCCGCGACGTCGGTGATCCCGCTGCGATAGGACAGTTCGCCGCGCAGTTCCGGATAGGTCTTGAACAGTTCCTTCAGCCGTTCCGGCGGCGTCGAAAAACCGGTATGCGCCCAGATGATGCGCGCCTTCGGATTGTGCGAAAACAGCAGAAGCAGTGCTTCCTCGTCGCAATGGGCGTGCAGATGGAGATTTCGCTCGACCGCGAAATTGACGATTTTTTCGACGAGCGGGGTCGCCGCCGAGCGGCCGAAGAGGTGGAATTCGCCGATCCCGCGATAATGGCCGCGGCGGTACTCGTCCACGATCAGGTCGTAGATGCCGTCGTCGTTGAACCAGGTCTGGATATCGGCGCGCGTGCGATAGGGCCGGATGAAGGGCACCACCCACAGGCCGGAAGCCTTGGCGTCCACGAGCTGGTGCGTGCCCTTGTTGGGGCGGCTGGTGGCGAGAATGCCGGTGACATCGTTGCGGCGAAAGATGTCGAGCACGGTTTCGAGCGGATAGAGCGGGCTGGGCTCCTGGTTGTAATGCAGGTGGGCATCGAACAGCGCGATCCGGTCCTGCGCGCGTGCCGGCAGCGCCGGCGCGAGCGCCGCGGCGAGGAGGACGAGGGGCAGTGCATGTCTCGGCATTCGCGTCGCATCCCGGGACGGAGCCGGCGTTTGGTCAGGCTAGCATTTTTTTTGGCGCGCGCGGGCAATTCGCCTGCGAGGGCCGATGGGCGCCCGGCGCGGCGTCCTGTTTACTGCGCACTAACCATGGCGGCGGGTGGGACGCCCGCGGGCAACGCCCGGAAGCCGAAAGCCGCGCAAATTTAGGCGATTTTTACAGGCCCATGGCCACGCTTGCCGGGAACAGGGGATTCCTGCGTGTCTTCGCGTGCTTACAAACTTGCCGCTGTCGCCATCGGCGTCCTGATGGCTGCCACGCCCCTGGCCGTCTTCAAACTCTGGCTCGACGATTATGTCAGGCGCGAGGGCGCGTTCGAAGTTCAGACAGCGGCCAATCACGTCGCGGGCCTCGCCGAGCAACGGCTCGGACTGGCCGTCGATGAACTCGACAAGGTGGCCGGGCGCGGGGTCGCATCCTGCCGCGGCGATCATCTTGAGGTGTTGCGCAACGCCAATTTTTCCGCCAGCCCGGTCAAGGAATTCTCCATTCTCGGCCCGGACGGCCGCACCCTGTGCAGCGATCTCGGCATAGCCCCGGGCGAGCGGGCGGTGGTGGCCTTGGGCGAGATTGCCGGGCGGGGCGATGTCGCCATCGAGCTTATGCAGGTGGGCGCGCGCCAGGAACGATTTCTGCGCATCCGGCGCCCGGCCATTACCGGCGCGAACGCGCTGGCCGCGCTGCTGCCGCCCGACCTGCTGCTGACGCCGATTTCCGCCGTCGGCGCACCGGTCCTGTCACAGACCCAGATGCGGCTGGCGGGCGGCGCAATCGTCGGCGAGTCGGGCCCCGCCGCGCTGCCGACCGAGAGTTTCGTCGCTTCCGCGCGCTCGGATCGTTTCGGCCTCTCGGTCATGGTGCTTCTGCCCCGGTCGGTCAAATTCCGCCAGCACCGCGACCTCGAATCGATCGGTTACATGATCGCCGGCGCGATAGCGCTCCTGCTCTTCGGCGCGGCCGCGCTGCGCCCGAGGCGCGACCACGACAATCCGGTCGTCGAAATCGAGAACGCGCTGCGAGCCGGCGAGTTCGTTCCCTATTACCAGCCGGTGATCGACATCACCAACGCGCGCATCCGCGGCGCGGAAGTCCTGATGCGCTGGCGAAAGCCGGACGGCACGATCATTCCGCCCAGCCGCTTCATTCCGCTGGCCGAATCGAGCGGGCTGATTGCCGAAATGATGCGCCACCTGATGCGGGCGGTGCGCGATGAAATGGGCAATGCGGTGATCCACCGGCCGTTCCTGCGGTTCGGGTTCAATCTGTCCGCCTGCCACTTCCGCGACGACAGCATCGTGGCCGATGTGCGCGAAATCTTCGAGGGGTCGATGATCCGGCTGTCGCAGGTCGTCCTGGAACTGACCGAGCGCCATCCGCTCGACAACCTGACCTCGGCCCGCCGCGTCATTGCCGCGTTGCAGGGGCTCGGCGTCAAGGTTGCGATCGACGATGTCGGGGCGGGACATTCCGGCCTGTCGTATATCCTCAAGCTCGGCGTCGACATTATCAAGATCGACAAAATTTTCATCGACGCGCTCGGCCATGAAAGCAGCTCGACGACCATCATCGAGACCCTGATGGATCTCGCGCGCAATCTGCGCATGGACGTCATTGCCGAGGGGGTGGAGAATTTCGAACAGGTTGTTGCGCTGCGCGAACGCGGCATCCGCGCGGCGCAGGGTTATGTCTTCGCGCCGCCCTTGCCCGGCTCGGCATTCCTGCAACTGATCGAGGCGACGGACCCGGTCGCCGCAGTGCAGGAGCCGCTGCCGGCGGTCGCGCACCGGCGTGCGCTCGTGAATCCGCTCGGCCCGCGCGCCGCCTGATACCGGGGCCCGACGGCCTGCGGTTTGCCGCACCTGCGGCCGCAACGCAATATTGCACCAACCCGCTCCGCGGGAGGCAGCGTGGGGCAACCGGACGACGTCAAACAAACGAATGGGGAACAGCGGCTCGACTCCGCTGGAGATTAGAACACCAGAACCCTGTCGGCTTCCACGGTTGCGCTGGCGAGCTCGTCCATTGTGCTACGTCGCACGCCATCCATCAATTCGCCATCGCCAATCCCACGCGCGTCCATGCAGGTACCGCACAGAAGCACCGCTCCCTTGGCAGCGATGATGCGCTTGAGCATCCGCTCGACATTGTAATAACCGTCGGGGGTCTTCTGCTGGGCTTTGGCCGCGAGGACAGCATCCGCCATAAGAAAGACGGTTATCTGTGTGGAAGGCTCTTTCTTGATGAGTGCCTGCGCCAGCCGCAAAGCGTTATAGACACGCTCCGTACCGTAGGGCGGATCATTAATTATGAACAGCACGCCCACGGCGATCACATCGACAACAATTTCTTGCGCTCTTCGTATTCTGTTTGATTGATTTCCCCGCGTGCAAAGCGTTCCTTCAATATGTCAAGCGGAGACTTTCCTTGCGAGTTCGAGTACGAACTAAGACCGAGTGCCCGCAACAACCACGCAATGATTAGAACCGTCAACACCACGAAGGCGATCATGACGATCGGGCCGAAGATCATGCCGTACCAAGGACCGCCGGAACCATCCCACCATCCGTACATCATTGATCTGCTCCACCATCTGGAGTTAATCAATGATAGGCGGGGACTGACGGATCAATTTGATGCAGATCAATAATTCAGCGTAGTCATGGGATCGAAAGCAGGCATAGTTGCGTGTGCCAAAGCAATCGTTTTCGGGCATTGATAGCAATAACCAACAGGGGAATATGGCTCTACTGAGCCATATCGCTAACGTCGCACAATACATAGGTTTCTGTGACGGCTCTGTTGGGGGCAGCCGTTGAGATTGGGTGCGTCGCCCGCCATCGCAGAAACCTATGTATTGTGCGCCTGACGGAAAATAATTGCATACCCGAGACAAAATAAGACGGGCAACGCCATTTCAATCGGCCGGAGTCTGGCTTAAACATTTGAACGCACCGCGACTCGGTTATCAGCCGGAGAAGCATCCATGAACATATTATTGATTGTCGGGCGCATTGCTTTTGTCATTATTTTCATCCTCTCTGGTGCCCAGAAGCTGACCGATATCGGCGGCACGGCGGCGATGATTGCGCCCAGGCTTGTGGTGCCGCCGGCATTGGCGGGGATCGCCGCGCAGCTTGAGAGCGTGTCCGGCATGGCCTTGCCGAATCTGCTGGCGATCGCGGCCGGAGCCGTCGAGCTCGCGGCCGGTCTGATGATTGCGGCAAATATCGGCACCCGGATCGCGGCCGTGCTCCTGCTCGCATTCACGGCGGCGGCGACCTTCTGGTTCCACGATTTCTGGAACCTTGCCGGTCCCGATCGCCTCAACAACATGATCCATGCCATGAAGAACCTGTCGATCATGGGGGCCTTGCTGGTCTTCGTCGTCGTCGGGCCTTGGGCGCCGGGCTATTCATCGAGTGGCCCGGAACAGCGCCTGTAGCAGGCGGTTTCCGGAGTTTGTGAAATGACGAAATGCCGGCCGACCGATCCCGCGCGTGCGCTTGCGTCGGCCGCGGCGGGCGCGCTGATGGTGCTTGTATTTGCGGGTGCGCCGTCTGCGCGGGCGCGCGACGCCGTTGAGGGATATCCATGGTGCGCGCGGACCGAGGCTTTTGGCGGCGCGCTCGATTGTGCCTATGTAAACCTGCCGCAATGCCTTGCGACCGTGTCGGGTGTGGGCGGCGACTGCGTCGTCAATCCCTACCTGCCTTACTTTGCCGACGAGCGGCCGGCGCGCAAATATCGCAAGCGGCACACGCGCTGACGCGGGATGGTTTTTCCTCGAATCGTCATCCCGCTTTGGCGCTTTGTCCGAGCATGATCATTTCCGAAAACCGCTTCACGCTTTTCGGCGTCATGCTCCAGTCGGTGGCCTTCATGCGGTGGGCTTGCACTTGATAAAGAAGGGCGACCGACAGGCCGCCCTCAAGTTTGGTACGCCACGCGGGAGGAACCAAGACGGGTCGGCCTCAACGCCGCCGGCCCGCGTGACCGAATCAAGTGTTGCGAATGTCAGACGATTCGTCGTCCGCGTCACGCACTATCTGTCAACGCGACCAGATGACCAGACGCGTTCCGCGCGCGGGATCGAGTATGCGGGAGGCATTCGGGTACAGTCCGTGCCGTTGCAGAACCTGTTCGGGCGTTTCGCGCGGCACCTCCGGGAAGACCGGCCGTCCGCCCGGAAGGCTTACGTCGTCCGCGCGCGACAGGTAGAAGGCGTCATAGCGGGGCAGGAAAAGTCTGAATAGCTCGGTACCGCCGATTATTCCGATGCGTCCGCCGCCGACGCCAAGCGCCTGTAGCGCCGCCTCGACGGACATCCCGGCCGGATTCCAGAGGAGGGCGAGGCGGTTGTCCGGATGCGGGGCGAGGCCGGCCACGCCGCGCGTGGCGACGAGGCGCCGCCGCTCCGGCGAACGCGCGAAATGTTCCTGCGAATGGCGGCCGTGAATGACCGCGGCGACGGTATCGAGTTCCCGCTCGAATTGATGCTGATCGGCCGCGACAATCATGTCCGGCGGCATGACGCCCGCGGCATCGGCGATCATGCCGTCGCGCGAAACAATGACAAATCCGACGAAAAGGTAGCCCGATGCCATGCGAGGCCCGATTGCCGGCGGACGCGGCGAGGCGCCGCTGCTGCGGGACAATCATTAAAGACAAGCCGCCGCCCGGAGCAACCCGGACGGCGGCGAAGCGGGCGTGCGGACGCAGGCTTGCGCGCGGCTACTCGACCGTGCGGACGACCGAGGAGGTCGGGCGCTGGCTCACGGTCGGCAGCTTCTCTTCCTTCTTGAGCATCTCCTCGTATTTCGGCAGCGACTTGACGGGTTCGCGCGGCACCATGTGCACGATCTTGTACCCGCCGGCCTTGAGCTGGCTGAGCAGCTCGGGCAACGCGTCGGCGGTGTGGCGCTGGAAGTCGTGCATCAGGACCATGCCCTTGCCGTGCTTTTCAAGCTTGCTCATCACCGCCTTGATGATGCGCTCGGGCGTGCGCATGGTGAAGTCGAACGAATCCATGTCGGTGGAGAAAATGCCGACATTGCGCTCGCCGAGATAGGTCACAAGTTCCGGCGGATGCCGCAGCGCCGGGAAGCGGAAGAAGGGCGCGGTCGGCCCGTTGACCGCCATGCGCACGGCGCTGACGCCCTTTTCGATCTCCTCGATGGCGGCTTCCTTGGTCATGCCCTTCTTGGACAGGTCGATATGGCCCCAGGTGTGGTTGCCGATCGAATGGCCGGCCTCCGCGACGCGGCGCAGGATTTCCGGGTAGTAGCTGGCGTGCTTGCCGATCGGGAAGAACGTCGCCTTGATGCAATGGTTGGCGAGCGCGTCGAGCACCTTCTGGGTGTTTTCCGGCCACGGGCCGTCGTCGAAGGTGAGGACGACTTCCTTGTTGCGCAGGAAGTCATGCTGGCGGAAGTGCTCGAAGCCAAATCCCGGGCCGCCGGTGGTGTCGATTTCGACCGTGCGGGCAAGGCCGATGGCATTCGGATTGGCGCAGGTCGTGCCGGTTGCGACCTTGGCCGGGGCGCCGGCGCCCGGCCCCTGCTGGCTTTGCGCAAACGCGGCGCCGGTTGCCGTCAAGGACGCAGAAATAAAAAGAACGTACGCGACTGACGCACGCATCGTGACCTCCCCTTTGCATGCTGGCGGGCCCATGGCGGGGCCCGTTATCCGATCATCAAATCAATGGAACAGCGCGGGGTTCTGCGAGTCAATGAAGCTGCTGCGGCGGCGGTATGCGAAGGTGGATTAAGGTTAGCCGCCACGCCGCCGCAAGCGGTGGCCCGCCGCCGGCGCAATCAAAATAACCGTTTGGAATCAGTTTATTACCGCCGACGCCGGCGACGATAATGCAAATTCGGAAGGCTGCGTCAATTCGGGACGCGGGCGCGTCAGCCCGGTGCCAGCGCGCGCTCGACGGCGGCAACGACGCGCGCATGGGTCGGTTCCACGGCGGCGGCGAAGACGGCGACCAGATGGCCGTCGCGGCCGACCAGGTATTTGTGGAAATTCCAGCGCGGGGTGTCGAGCGGGCGCTCGATCGCAGCCCAGCGGTAGAACGGATGCGCCGCCGCGCCGCGCACCGGCACCTTGGCTGTGATCGGAAAGCCGACCGCGTAACGGTGCAGGGTGTGTCCGATCTCGGCTTCGCCGCCAGGCTCCTGGCCGCCGGAATCGTCGGACGGCACGCCGACGATCATCAGGCCCTTGTCGCGGTAGCGCCTCCACAGCGTCTGCAGGCCGGCATATTGCGGCGTGTAGCCGCAGAGCGAGGTGGTGTTCACGATCAGGATCGGGCGGCCGGAAAAGTCGGCCAGCGGATGTCCTCGCCGCGAAGTCCCTTGAACGAAAAGGCGTAGGCTTTGACGCGGCTCATGCCGGCGCCCTGCGCGAAGGCGGGCGCCGCAAGGGCGGAGCCTACGAGGGCGAGGGCGGCACGGCGGTCGACGATCATGATGCCTTTCCGGGATCCCTGCTGGGGGGCCGCAGCGGAAGCGGGATTGCTTTTCTTCGAATCGTCATCCCGCTTTGGCGCTCTGTTTGAGCATGATCCTTTCCGAAAACCGCTTCACACTTTTCGGCGATCATGCTCTGGCAGGCCGGCTGTCTGCGGGCGATGCAGATGCGCGTGAGCGGCGGCGGCCCGCGGCCGGATTTGCCGTCGCCACGCGCGCCGATGACGACGCTGGGTGCGCTTCCTTCGCCGCGGCTCTGGCCTCGCGTGCAAGACGTTCGGCGCGCAATTCTGCGGTCCGGCTGAGCACGGCCTGCAATCGCGCGTCGTATTCGGCGCGGGCGCGCGGCGCATCTTCTTCGCGTTCGCGTTTGGCTTTCAATCGGGCCTGCGAATCGCCGGCAGCAGCCTTGCTTGTCATGAGCGGGTCTCCGTAAATCTAATAGATAGGGACGGGAATCCGGATTTGCGAGGGCTCCGGTGGAGGCGGACCGGATCAGGCCGCCGCCCACAGGTCCGGGCGATCCTGCCGCGCGCGCACGCGGCCACGACGCCGACGGCGACGAGAAAGAGGGTGATCGCGAGATCGATCTGCTTCTTCGCCTCGCGGATCGCCGGCCGGCGCGCCTGTGCGGACGGCGCGGTTTATCAATCCCGTCGGCCTGATTGGGCCCCTGGCGCTTGCCGCGCTCACGGCTTGGCGGATTTCAGCGTGATGACCGGTCCGTCGACCGCAAACCGGCCATAGCCGCGATGATGCAGGGTCTTGGGATTTTTTTGCGCCGGATCGCGCCAGGCTTTCACCACTTCGAGCACGAAGAGATTGTAACGGCGGACCATGCGGGTGTCGGTGACCTTGCATTCGAGATTGACGAAACAGTCGGCAAGCAGCGGCGGCGCCACCGTCGCGGCCCTGGCGGTGCGCAGGCCAAAGCGCGCGAACTTGTCGACCGCGGCGCCCGAGCAATTGCCGACCTTCACCATGGTTGCAGCAAGTTTGCGCGCGGGCACCGCGATCACGCATTCGCGTGTGCGGCGCAGGGCCGCAAAGCTGTGATTGGCCTCGCTCACGATGCAGGCCACGCGCGGCGGGGTAAACTCCATCATCATGTGCCAGGACATGGTCATGACATTGGCGCGGCTGTTGTCGGCGGTCACAAGCAGCACCACGGGACCCGGCTCGATAACCTGGTAGACTTGCGCGAGGGGCAGCTCCTTCATGCGGGAGATTATCGCCGCCCGCGCCGAGCCTGTCACCACACAATGGCGGATCGCGAATGCCGAAACGCAGCGCCGGAATTCTGTTGTGGCAGCGCGCGGAAGGCGAAGTGCGTGTGCTGCTCGTGCATCCGGGCGGACCGTTCTGGGCGAAGAAGGACGCCGGCGCCTGGTCGATCCCCAAGGGCGAATATGCCGAGGGCGACGACGTGCTGGCCGCGGCCAAACGCGAGTTCGCCGAGGAACTCGGGCCGCAAGCGCAAGCGCTTGTGCGCGGCCGGGCTGACGGCGCGTTTGTGCCGCTCGCGCCGGTGAGGCAGGCGGGCAACAAGATCGTCGCCGCCTTTGCGCTCGAAGGCGATCTCGACGTGGCGAAAGTCCGTTCGAATATTGTCGCGATCGAATGGCCGCCCGGCAGCGGGCGCCGGCAATCGTTTCCCGAGATCGACCGCGCGCAATGGTTTTCGCTTGCCGAGGCGCGGCGGCGGATTTTGCCCGGCCAGCGCGCTCTTTTGGCGGCGCTGGCGCAGCGATAGAATGGAACACCGTCCACCGCAGGGAGGACGCCGATGCCGCAGAAGACGCTTGTGAAGCCGCGCACGGCGACGCGCTCAGCGCCCACCCGGCCGCCGCTCTACAAGGTGATTTTGCTCAACGACGATTTCACACCGCGCGAATTCGTGGTGCAGGTGCTCAAGGCCGTGTTCCGCATGCGGCCGGAGCGCGCCTATGCGGTGATGATGACCGCGCACCGCAGGGGCGCCTGCGTGATCGCGGTCTATACCCGCGATGTCGCGGAGACCAAGGCGACGGAGGGGACCGAACGCGGCCGGCAGAAGGGCTATCCGCTGCAATTTGCAACCGAGCCGGAGGAGTAGCGCGGCGCGGCTGCACGCAAACCCGCCGCCCTGCGCCCCGCCCGCGCCAGACGATGCTGCGGCGCCGTGTCGCCCGCCGGTTGTGCGGGGAAGGATTAGGTTCATAATGTTACTGCACGTGGAGGATTGCCATGACGGAAATCACGCGCAAGGACGGCAAGCTCGAATTGCACTCGGGTGGTACCACGCTCACGCTCGACAAATCGGCCGGGACGGCACTGCTGCAACGCAAAGTGCTGTTCATGAGCAAGAAGCCGCTTGAGACGAAGCTTTCCGATATCGCGGATGTCACGGTCGATGTCGCCCTCGACCGCGCCTCCGGCGTCGAGGTCTGCAACACCATGGTGGTGACGCGGGCGGGCTCAGGCTGGTCGCTGCCGGCCGCCGACAAGAAGGACGCGGAAAAGACCGCGGCGGCGATGCGCGAATTCCTCGGTCTCGGCTGAGGGCTCGATTGCGGTTTCGGTTGCGCGCGACCGGCTCTTCGTCCGGAGAGCCGGAGGGTGCTGCTGCGCGCCGGCAAGACAAACCCGCGCCATCAGGCAAGGCGCTGCGGCTCCTGTTCTCCGGCCGGCGCGAGGGCCGCCGCATTCCAATGTCCGTTTGCTCTTGCGTTTTTGCCCGTCGACGCGATGAGCAAGGGCGCGCGGGGCGCGGGGCTTCCAGCCTGCCCGCGACCCGCCGTGCGACGGGAAAAGTTCACGGGCGCGGAAGCCGCCACGCAAGGTCGAGCGGCTTCGGCGCTCCGCGCGGCGTGAACGGTTTGCTCTGCGACAATTCCGGACTGTGCTCTGCCACGGTTACCGCCTCCGGCCCTTGTGTGCGTGACGCGCATGCAGGGGCTTTGTCCCGGGAGCGGGGTGACAAGGACCGGCGGTTCCCCGCTGAGCGCTTGCGGCGTGAATTATGGCGCGCAGACCACTCTCAGCGGTGGCACCAACGTCGCGCGCCGGCGCGATGGCAGTGCCAGATGCCGCGGCGGTGCGCTTTTTCGGCATAAGCGGGCACCGCCTGGCCGAGCGCCGCAAGCCCCGGCAGGGTGGCCGCCGACGCCGCGCCGGGCGCGAGCGAAAGGCCAAGCGAAAGGCCAAGCACGAAACAGGCTGCGAACAATAATCTGCTCATTGGTCTGGTCTCCGGCTTCAGCGCAAATAATGATAAGGATGAAATAGAGATGCAAACCACGGAATGATCTGGATCAATTGCAACATCGCCTGTTTGTTGCGGGAAGAGATGCGGGAGAAATCCGCTCTTTCGCGATCGCCTGCGGAGCCACGGATCAGGTGCGGCTGTTGTTCGATGAATCGGCGAAACACGCTTCGCTATTCCGCCCTGCGCGTGCCGGCTCAGGCCGCCGCCCACCAGGCCCAGACGATCCGGCCGAGCGCGAACGCGACCACAACGCCGACGGCGACGAGAAAGAGGGTGATCGCGAGATCGATCTGCTTCTTCGCCTCGCGGACGGCCTGACCGAGCCGCGTCGGCCGCCGCCCGAGGATCGTGCGCACGAACAGGATCAGCGGAATGGCGGCGGCGGCAAGCGCAATGAGTTTGAGCAGCATGGCGGCAGTGTAGGAGGCGCGCGCCCGGAGGGAAAGCGGACGCCCCGCGGCCTGCCGGGCGCCGCGCACACATGCGGCTGTCGAAGGCGCAGAGCGGAGGACGACATGCGTCCGCCATTCGCCCGCGCATGGCTTCGCATCCGCATCCTGTTTGCTGCGGCCGCGCCTGATCGCCCCTGTTGTTTGCGCCGGGCGCGTTTACGCGCCCCTGTTGTTTGCGCCCCTGTTGTTTGCGCCGGGCGCGTTTGCGCGCCCCTGTTGTTTGAACGGCGCGGGGTGCGCCTTCAGTCCCCGGCCCGGACGCGCGCCGCGCGGACCGGGACCGTGTGCCCCGCACCCGGAAAGGTGAGGGGAGATGGAGCGCCGGAAGGCGCTTCCAACCAGAGCCCGCCTTGCGACGGGCGCGCGCTTTCTTTCGAAAGCGCGCACGCCTCTCGGCGCTCCATCGCGGCGTTCTCCTTCCGGCGCCGGGCCGCGCTTTCGTCCGGGTATTTCGCCCCGGATCGTCAGCAAGCTCCTTGCAGGCGGCCGTAGTACCGCCGGGCGGAGCCCCGGCGCCGCCCGGGTGCGGGTTTGCGAAACCCGCCCGCAGGCGCCGCACCCGATCCGCTACTCAAGACGCCTCTTAAGCGGCGTCCCCTCGCGACCGGGCAACGATAGGAATATAATCATTACGCGGGGATGTCAACTTCAATTTCTCGCCACCGGGATTTGTGCCCTCGCCAGGCGGCGATGCGAGACTCTGTCGGTGCTTTGCGCGGCGAGCATGACGAACCGGGCAATTTTGGATAGACTTGAACAATGAATTCCGCCGTGAAGGACATTCTGAAGAAAGTTGCAGGCTGGCCGGAAGAGGACCAGCAGGAGCTCGCCGAGCTTGCGCGCGAAATCGAGGCACGGCGCGCGGGGGTCTATGTGCTGAGCGAGACCGAGCGCGCAGCGATCGCCGAGGCACGGCGCGGGGCCTTTGCCTCGGATGACGAGGCGGCGGCGTTCTGGAAGCGGCACGGGATCGCATGAAGGTCCGCTATCGCGCACTGGCGCTGGCGGACATCGAGAGCATTTTCCTTTATCTCAGCGAACGCAGCCCGGGCGGCGCGCGCAATGTGCTGCGGACGATGTGCTGCGGGCGATCAGTGACGCCGTCGCGGCGATCGCGGCGCATCCGCAATCGGGATTGCAGACATCCGCGGGCGATATCCGCGTGAAAATTCTCGGGCGCTACCGTTACAAGATTTTCTACAGCGTCGGCAAAGACGCAATCGAGATCATTCACGTTCGCCACGCGGCGCGCAGGCCGTGGACGGGCGCCGAAGGATGAGCGATGGGAGGACGTAGCCCGGAGGGAGCGGAGCGTGATCCGGGCTACGCTGCTATTTGGAGACAGACTTTATTGGCTTGTCCAGCTT
>WBUW01000038.1 GCA_008933495.1 Pseudorhodoplanes sp. | reverse complement strand
ATGGCCGGTTCACCGGCGGCTGCCGTATCGGTGCCGGCAGCGGTTTCGGACGGCGCCTGCGCTTGCGCCGCGGCTCCCCTGCCGTCTGCACGGCCAGACTTTCGGCGGTTGCGTTCGCGGCCTTCGAACCGGCCGGGCCGCCAGACTTCGATGAATTCTTCCGCGGCGGCGCCCGTCGTGTCGGCCGCGCCGGTTTGCGGGCACGGCGGCTCGGGCAAACTTTCGTCCGCGGCGCCAGTAACAAGGTCGCTCGACGGCTCCTGATCGGCCGACGGCTCTTGCGGCAAGGCAGCAGGGGCCGGCGGCGTTTCGGGTTGAGCAAGACCCATGACCGCGGCCACCTCGGCCGGGGAAAGGTCGTTCCCGGCCGGCGTCGCCGACGCCGGTTCGCCGGAAATTTCCGATGCGTCCGGTGCATCGCTCGCGACCATTGCCGAATCCGCGGCCGCGGCAGCGTCCGGCGAAGGCGCGGCCGCAGCCTCCGGCGGCTTCGGCCGGCGATCCATCCGGTAGCCGAGCGCGCGCAGGATCGAGGCAAAATCCTCGCCGGACGAGCCGACAAGCGACGTCATGTTGACGGTGACGGTGAAGCCACGCCCGTCGAGCGCGCCCGCAGGCTTCACCCCGGGGGAGTTCTCGCGCCACGCCAGCGCCGGGCGGATCAGATCAGCCAGGCGCTCGAGAATATCGACACGCACGGCGCGCTCGCCGCAGACGCGATAGCCGGCGGCGCGACAGAGCGCTCGGGCGATCTCCTTGTTGACGGGGATCGAGGTGCGCCCGCTGGCGGCCAGTTGCAGGATATCGTCGAGTCCGCGCAACTCGCCGCTATTGTCCTTGAGCGCGAACAATTGCGTGGCGAGCGCACGTGGCGCCGGCTTGAGCAAGGCCGGCACGTAAATGTGATAGGCGCCGAACCGCACGCCGTACTTGCGCAGGGTTGCACGGGCATTCTGCTCGAGCGCCTTGACCTCGTCCGCCACTTTCTGGCGCTCGAGCACGCCAAGCGCCTCGACAAGCTGGAACGCAACGCCGCGCGCAAGGCCGACGACATCTTCGGCCTTGGAAATCTCGACCAACGGGCCGAGCAGCTTCTGGATATGCGCCGCAATCCACAGATCGAGCCGCGCCTGCACGGCATCGCGCGCCTGGCCGGTCAGTTGCTCATCGGCCAGAATCCGCATGCGCGGCCGCAAGATGTCCTCACCCGCCACCAGCACGCCGACGACGTCGCCGGTCCAGCGAATGTGATTGTCCGCGGCCAGCACGAACTGCTCATCGGGCGCCTGCGACAGACGGCTCGCGCGCGCCTCGATTTCCCCCGCGAGCGCCTTCTGCGCCGCGGCATGCAATGCCTTGGCCTCCGAGCCGCCGGCGGGCGCATCGGCCGCGAACCGGAATCCCTCCAGGCGGCCGACGATGTGACCCTCGACCGTGACTTCACCGGTTTTCGAAATTTCACTGTCCAATGTCGTGTTCTCTCGCAGCCGCCGCAT
The DNA here is from genome assembly GCA_008933495.1 of Pseudorhodoplanes sp. GTDB lineage: Bacteria > Pseudomonadota > Alphaproteobacteria > Rhizobiales > Xanthobacteraceae > Pseudorhodoplanes. Next base: position 11,429 of record WBUW01000038.1, on the reverse strand, counting down.
TAGCACGCTGGTGCGGCGATCGACAAAGCGTGCGGTAAGCCGCTCATGCAGCGCGTCGGACAGCTTGTCCTCGACGGTGCGCGCGACCCCCTGCCAGTGCTCCGGGTCCGACAACCAGTCGGGCCGGTTGGCAACAAAAGTCCAGGTCCGAACATGCGCAATCCTCGTCGAGAGTGTATCGATGTCACCGTCGGTGCGGTCCGCCTGCTGCACCTGACGGGCAAACCAGTCGGTAGCTATTTTACCCTCGCGCATCAGGAAACCATAGAGGGTGGTCACCAGTTCCGCGTGGTTGGCGGGGGCAATTTTACGGTAATCGGGGACCTGACACGCAAGCCACAGCTTTTCGACCGCCGCGCGCCCCACCGCCAGATTGCGGATCGCGTCATCGCGCGCGGCATGTTCGAGCACCAGGATGTCCTCGGCGAGGGGCGCACGCGCAAGGCCTTCCTCCACCGGAGCCATGGCAAGCGAGGCCTGCAATGCGCCGATCGAGCCGAAGTCGAGAGCGGAATTGCGCCATTGCAGAACCTTCAAAGGCTCGAAGGAATGCGTTTCCAGCCGGCGCACCAGTTCGTCGTCGAACGGCGGGCAGCGCCCGGTCGTCCCGAACGTGCCGTCGTGGGTCGCGCGCCCGGCGCGGCCGGCGATCTGGGCGAGCTCGGCCGGATTGAGATTGCGATACTGGTAGCCGTCGAACTTGCGGTCCGAGGCGAACGCGACATGATCGACATCGAGATTGAGGCCCATGCCGATGGCGTCGGTTGCGATCAGGTAGTCGACGTCACCGGACTGGTACAGCGCGACCTGCGCATTGCGGGTGCGCGGCGACAGGGCGCCGAGCACCACCGCCGCGCCGCCGCGCTGGCGCCTGATCAATTCCGCGATGGCGTAGACCTCGTCGGCGGAGAACGCGACGATCGCGGCGCGGCGCGGCAGCCGCGTCAGCTTCTTGTCGCCTGCATAGGTCAGCATCGACAGGCGCGGCCGCGAAATGATGTTTGCGCCCGGCAGCAGCTTCTCCACCATCGGACGGATGGTCGCCGCACCGAGCAGCAGCGTCTCCTCGCGTCCGCGCCGGTTCAGCATGCGGTCGGTGAAGACATGGCCGCGCTCGAAATCGGCGGCGAGTTGCACTTCGTCGATCGCCAGAAAGGCCGGCTCGATGTCACGCGGCATCGCTTCCACGGTCGCCACCCAGAAGCGCGGATTGGACGGCTTGATCTTCTCCTCGCCGGTGATCAGCGCGACGGAATCGGCGCCGGCCCGGGCGGCCACCTTGCCGTAGACCTCGCGCGCCAGAAGGCGCAGCGGCAGGCCGATCATGCCGGACGCGTGCGCCAGCATGCGCTCGATCGCCAGATGGGTCTTGCCGGTATTGGTCGGTCCGAGCACCGCGGTTACGCCGGCGCCGCGGGTGCGGGCACCGGAACGCGGGGCCGGCGAGAAGGAAATGGCCATCAATAGTCCGGGGGTCTCGGGGATAAACCCGCCTCTTGCGCCGGCAGGCGGCGTCTTGGCCGCAAATGGGGGCTCATTGGCTGCGATTCCATGGCGTGCTGTATCACAATGCGACACCGGCGGCGGGAATCGCGGCCGTATTGTTAAGCTGTGGAACGAGTCTGGAACGAATCGCGCCCGAATCGCTGACTCGCGCGTCATCGGCATTCGTTCCCGCCAGATTTATTGGTCCGGCAGCGCCATAACCACTATATCCGGGAATCGCGGCGGTCCCGAGCGCGCAATCCGGCGCTGCAATCGTTAACGGCCGGGAAGAGACCATTTGCGAAAGAGTCAAGGCGGGATAACGGGGGTTGCGGGGAAAATCCGGCGCGCGCGCAACGCTCGGCGCGTTATTGCAGGGTCACGCTCGCCTTGGAGGGCAACGGGGCGACGATGAAATCGGTGGCTTCCAGCACGCCAAGGCCAAGCGGGGTGGGCACCGAGAACCGGAACGGCGCCAGCACCCGCGTGCCGGCGACCGGCGCAAGCCAGACTTCCATGTCGCGCAATGCGGTCAGGTATTTGATCGCCGCCCGCTCGGGCACATGGCCCGCCACCGGCGAAAAATAGACCGCGCACACGACAACCGGACCGACATAGCCCTGTTTGGGCTTCACGCTGTCCATGCGCTTGAAGGCGAAATCGAGATCGTAGCGCATGGTGCCGTCGAAAACCGCGAGGTTGCGGTTGCAGGCATCGGCCAGCAGCGTGTCGCCGTTCCCGCGCACCCCCACGAGCGAGGCCGTCATCGGATCGATCACGTTGCGGCGATGGCCTTCGGTCAACGGGACGGCCTTGGCCGGCCATTTCTTTTCCGGCGTATGGACCACGTCCCTGACGTTGCCGCCGCCGAGCGTCATCTGCACTTCTTCGGTACGCTTGTCGGTGGACACCGACACCGAATAGCTCGCGGGCACGAGATTGCCCGATACGATCGCGCCGCGCGCCGAGCCAGAGCCCTGGCCGCCGGTAAAGACTTTCACAAGCCCGGTCGTCGCCCCGCTCGCCGAAGCGATGTATTGATTGCCGGAAATATCGACGAGCCAGGTCCCCTTCCCGAGCGGGATGCCGGCAAGGCGCGCGGTATAGCGGGCTTCGAGCCTGGCCTGGGCCTGCGCCGCGCCGCTGTGCGCGTCAGCGCCGGCCAGCGCAACCAAGCCGGCGGCGGCCGCCAGCAGCCGCCATCGGGACATTCGAACCGCGATCACGTCGGGACCTCGCCTTTCTGGACCCAAAATTCCATCCGGCGCGCGCCGGCCAGCCTGCCATGCCGGCCGCAAATCGGCCGGTGAGACTATCATCTTTTGATTCGGCCGGATTGCGCCGTTTGTGTGGTTCCCGCGCTCGCCCGCGGGGAGCCCGCGCTTGACGGTCCGCGCCCCCCTCTCTATACGTCCGCGGTCTCACGCAGAGATTGGCCGTCGCGCCGGGCCCTCCGGGGTGCGGAATCGCGGAAAATTCGAGGATTGAAGCCATGTCGCGCAAGTGCGACCTGACCGGAAAGTCGGCACAGGTTGGCCACAAGGTCAGCCACTCCAACCGCAAGACCAAGCGGCGGTTTCTGCCCAATCTGGTCAATGTCACGTTGCAGTCGGACGCGCTGGCGCAGTCGGTCAGGCTGCGCGTGTCGGCGAACGCGCTCAAGAGCGTCGACCATCGCGGCGGCCTCGACGCCTTCCTGATCAAGGCCAAGGACGCCGATCTGTCGCCCAAGGCGCTCGAAATCAAGCGCAAGCTGACCAGGAAGCTCGCCGCGGTCTGAGCCGCGCGCTCAGCGGTCAACCAGCGCGAATTGCAGCAGCAGCGTGCGCTGGAGCAGCGAGAAATTGTCATCGGACACGAGCGTCAGGATGGTTTCGCCGTTCGCCGCGCGGTGGACGCTCATGCCTTCCATATTGTCGATCTGGTAGCCGAGATCGGCTTCGATCAGAGCCGGGCCTTCCAGCACCGCGCCCGGCCGCAGCGCCGTAAGCGGAACGCGCCGGATCCGCATCGCAACGCCGCTGCGCCAGGAAAAGAAGCGCTCGAGCAGCAGAAAATCCCCGTCCGGCGTGAGCGCGCAATCGACGATATCGAAGTCGTCCTTGCGCCTGACGCTGAACTCGCCGGCCATCTTACCGCCGATCAGGAAGCCGCGCACGTTGCCGGCGGCATCGAGCCCGCGCTCGGACACCGCAATCAGGGCGCCGGCCAGCGGGCCGGCGTTCGGCGCCACCGCCAGGCATTCGATGCCCTTGTTGGCGGGCAGCCGCGCGAAGGAAGGCGGGACCGCGATCGGCATCCCGCGCGCGGCAAGCCCGCCCTTGGCAAAATCGAACCGCACGATCTGGTGCGCCCGCTCGATGCCGACATAGAGCGCCCCGGCATCCTCGGCGAGCGCTTCGGTGTCGAACCATCCGCGCCCGGTCAATGGCTTGCCGTCCGGCCCCAGCATCGGCGCCATCACCGCATCGGCAATGCCGGCGGGCGCGCCGTCACGATAGATGATGCGCCCGCGCAGCCATTGCGCCTTGTCGGTCACCGCAACGAAGTGCGCGCCGTCGGGGCGGACATGAATGGCGGACAGCCCGCCGAAATTTCTGTCGGAGGACGACAATTGTAGACCACCGCGGAATTCGAGCGCGCCGAACTGCCGGCGGTGCGGGTCGCGCGGACCGAAACCGTCGATCACCGACGCCGCAATGTCGAGCGCGGTCTCCGCGCGCGCCGGCGGCGGCAGACCGGCGGCGGCGCCGATCGCCAGCGCCAGGGTGACGGCGGTCAATCGCCGGGGCGCGCCTTTCCTCAAGCGTGCAATCTCCGCCGTCCGATGCGCTGCGGTTCCGGCAAGGCGGCATGTTCCTCGAACAATTCGGCAAGCTTCTCGGTCATCGCGCCGCCGAGTTCTTCGGCGTCCACAATCGTCACGGCGCGGCGGTAATAGCGCGTCACGTCATGGCCGATGCCGATCGCAATCAGCTCGATCGGAGAGCGGGTCTCGATTTCCTCGATCACCCAGCGCAGATGGCGCTCCAGATAATTCCCCGGATTAACCGAGAGCGTCGAATCGTCGACCGGCGCGCCGTCCGAAATCATCATCAGGATGCGCCGCTGCTCGGTGCGCGCCTGCAGCCGCCGGTAGGCCCAGCTCAGCGCCTCGCCGTCGATGTTTTCCTTCAGCAGGCCCTCGCGCATCATCAGGCCGAGATTCTTGCGCGCGCGCCGCCAGGGCGCATCCGCCGCCTTGTAGATGATGTGGCGAAGATCGTTGAGCCGGCCGGGATTGGGCGGCTTGCCGGCCGCGAGCCAGGCCTCGCGCGACTGTCCGCCCTTCCAGGCGCGGGTGGTGAATCCGAGAATCTCGACTTTCACGCCGCAGCGCTCAAGCGTGCGCGCGAGAATGTCGGCGCAGGTCGCGGCCACCGTGATCGGCCGCCCGCGCATCGAACCGGAATTGTCGAGCAGGAGCGTCACCACGGTGTCGCGGAAATTGGTGTCCTTCTCGCGCTTGAACGAGAGCGGATGCATCGGATCCACGATGATGCGCGACAGCCGCGCCGGGTCGAGCATGCCCTCTTCGAGATCGAACTCCCAGGCGCGGCTCTGCTGCGCCATCAGACGGCGTTGCAGGCGGTTGGCCAGCCGCGCGACCACGCCCTGCAGATGGGAAAGCTGCTTGTCGAGATAGCCGCGCAGCCGGTCCAGCTCTTCGGGCTCGCACAGGTCCTCGGCCGCGATCTCCTCGTCAAATTTCGCGATAAAGGCGCCGTAATCGGGTCCGCGCTGTTCGAGCGCGCCGGCGCGCGGACGCCACGGCTCGGAAGGGGTTTCCGAATCGCCCAGATCGGCATCCTCAGCCATCTCGGTCGACGGCGCTTCGAGCGCCTCGGCCGCCGCCTCCTGCATCTGGTCGTCGGCGCCCTCGACCTCTTCCAGGCTCAAGCGCTGCAATTCGTCGCCTTCCTCGGCGTCGCCCTGATCGCCGGATTCGTTCTGGTTCTGCTCCTCGTCGCCCTCTTCGGACTCGTCTTCCTCGTCGGTTTCGGCGCTGCGCTCTTCGCCCATGTCGAGCGCGTCGAGCAGATCGTGAATCGCGTCGCCAAACCGCCGCTGATCCTCGATCAGGTATTCGAGCCGATCGAGGCCGCGCCCGGCCTTTTCCTCGATCACCGGACGCCAGAGGTCGACGAGCTTTTTGGCGGCCGGCGGCGGCGTCCGGCCGGTGAGCCGTTCGCGCACCATCATGGCGATCGCTTCCTCGATCGGCGCATCCGCCCGGTCGGTGATGTCGTCGAACTTGCCGCGGTGGAACTTGTCGTCGAGCATGGCCGACAGGTTGCCGGCCACGCCGGTCATGCGGCGGGCGCCGATCGCTTCGACGCGGGCCTGTTCGACCGCTTCGAACACCGCGCGCGCCAGCTGGCCGCCGGGGACGAGCTTGCGATGCACCGCCGGATCGTGACAGGCGAGGCGCAGCGCCATCGCATCGGCATGGCCACGCACGATCGCCGCGTCTTGCGGCGTGAGCTTGCGCGAAGGCTCCGGCAGCCGGACCTTGCCGCCGGCGAGGCCCGGCCGCTCGGCGGCATAGGTGACTTCAAGCTCGGGCTTCTTGGCCAGCGCACGCAGGCAGCCGGTAACGGCGCGCTTGAAAGGCTCGTTCGGAGCCTCGCGGGGGGATGATTTGGGTTTGATATTCGAGGTCATGGCTTCGGCGCACTTCGGCGATTATCGGACGGTCGCGTGCGGAGGCAAGGCATTCTGCCCCTTGCCGGCGGCCGCGGCCGGACGCGGCGGCGCTACCCCCATCGACACATAGACGCTCATCAAGCCCTCGACGCCGATATCGGCCGGCTCAATCCAGCCGGAGGGAACATAGACCAGGCCGCCGCCGACCGGCACCGGCGCCGACGGCACGAGGATCGCATGGTAGGGCGCGCCGCTGAGCATCACCGGCTCGCGGTTCGGCAAGAGCGCGAGCACCGCCGCGCCGCCCTTGCCGCCGAAATGGCACCAGACTGGGCTCATGCCGCGCAATCCGTCGCGATCCTTGTAATCGACCACGTCGACGAAACGCTTGCTGAGGTCATAGATGTTGCGCACGAACGGAATGCGCCGGACGACCGAGTCGAGCAGCGCCGAGAACTGGCTGCGCATGCGCGATTCCACGACCAGGCCCATTACGTAGATCACGAACAGAAGGATCGCGATCCCGATCAGGTAGGCGACCCATTCCGACGCCGACAGGCCGAGCCCGAGCACGGTCAGAAACTGTCCGAACGCGCTGTTCGGGCCGAGATAGGCGAGGACGAAGGCGCCGAGCCACACGACCAGGATGACCGTGATTGCGAGCGGCAGCAGAACCAGCAGGCCGGCCAGCAATGTGCGGACAATATAGGTCATCCAATGGCACCCGCCTGGCCGCAACGCCCGCGCGTTTGCGGCGCCACGCGCATCGCTCCGGGAACGCCCGCTGCGTCGATCAGGTCAAAGCGACATTGACCGTGGATTCGGGCAGCTCGACGCCGAAGCAGCGCTGATAGAATTCGGCGACGATCGGACGTTCCAATTCGTCGCACTTGTTGACGAAGGTGACGCGGAAGGCAAATCCGATATCGGCGAAAATATCGGCATTTTCGGCCCAGGTAATCACCGTGCGCGGGCTCATGACCGTGGACAGGTCGCCATTCATGAACGCATTGCGGGTGAGATCGGCAACGCGCACCATCTTGCTGACGATGTCGCGGCCCTCCGCGGTCCGGTAGTGCTTCGCCTTGGCGAGCACGATCTCGACCTCCTTGTCGTGCGGCAGATAATTCAGCGTGGTCACGATCGACCAGCGGTCCATCTGGCCCTGGTTGATCTGTTGCGTGCCGTGATAGAGCCCGGAGGTATCGCCGAGGCCGACCGTATTGGCGGTCGCAAACAGCCGGAAAGCCGGATGCGGCTTGATGACCTTGTTCTGGTCCAGCAGCGTCAGCCGGCCCGAGGTTTCCAGCACGCGCTGGATGACGAACATCACGTCCGGCCGGCCGGCATCATATTCGTCGAAGCACAGCGCAATATTGTTCTGCAGCGCCCAGGGCAGCATGCCGTCGCGGAACTCGGTGACCTGCATGCCGTCACGGATCACGATCGCATCCTTGCCGATCAGGTCGACGCGGCTGATATGGCTGTCGAGATTGACGCGCACGCACGGCCAATTGAGCCGCGCGGCGACCTGCTCGATATGGGTCGATTTGCCGGTGCCGTGATAGCCCGTCACCATGACCCGCCGGTTGCGCGCAAATCCGGCCAGGATGGCGAGTGTGGTCGGGCGGTCGAACAGATAGTCCGGATCGAGGTCGGGGACATGGGGGTCGGTTTCTGAAAACGCCGGCACTTCCATGTCGCTGTCGATGCCGAATACCTGGCGCACCGACACTTTCATGTCGGGAAGGCCCGAGATTTCTTCTGTCGCGGTCGTCATTGTTGCTCCGTGGCCCCAGCCAAGCCGGAGCGCCGCCTGTTCTTTACGGAAAACGGATATTGCAGCCAACCTACCAGATATGCAGGCCCGGAATAAACCCGCGGCATGGCCTCCGGTGAATCAGCAAAATCCCACCGATTTCAAATAATTATAGGCTTGGATGACCTCGACCAGCCGGTCCTCGGTCGAACGGTCGCCGCCATTGGCGTCAGGGTGATGACGCTTCACGAGATCGTGGAATTTTGCCTTGATCTCGGCACGCGAGGCGCTCAATTCAAGCCCCAGCGTGTGGAATGCCTTGCGCTCCGCATTGCGGATCGTGCGCCCCTCCGGCTTGGCGGGACCCGCCGGGTCGGGCCGGCCGTGGCCGCCCAGTTCGCGGAACATGGCGAACGGATCGACGGCGCCGTCGACATAGAACCGGTTGGGATCGTCGTATTTGCCGGTCCCCATGCGCCAGGTCGGGCGGTGGCCGGTGATCGCGTCCTCCTGGTACTTGCGGACCGCGTCGTCGCTCATGCCCTCGAAAAAATTGTACGACTGGTTGTACTCGCGCACATGATCGAGGCAGTAGTTCCAATGCTCGCGCTCGCGGCCGCGACCCTTGGGCGCGCGGTGGCCGCCGGCCTGCTGGCAGCCCGGCCATTCACAGGCGGGCTCCGCCTTGCGCGCGCGCCGGTCCTGCTGCGGCTTGACGCGGATGCGGTCGAAAAGGGGCGAGTCGAATTTCATGCGTTCGATTATGCGGACTTCGCGCCGCCACCTTCAAGGCTTGACAAAACGGTTCGCACCAGGATTGAGGACACGCGGCGGTTGACGGCACGGCCGGCCAGCCGATAACCGTTTAGCCATGCGAATGAAAGACATCATCACAGAAAAGTTGACGGCTGCTTTCACCCCGACAAGCCTGTCCGTGCACGACGAATCGCACTTGCACGAGGGTCATGCCGGCCACCGGCCGGGCGGCCAGACCCATTTCCGGGTCTATATCGTGTCCGAATCCTTCCGCGGCAAGTCGCGCCTCGTCCGCCATCGCATGGTCAACCAGGCGCTGGCGGACGAACTGGCGGGCGACGTGCACGCATTGGCCATCCATGCCTCCGCTCCGGGGGAGCCGGCCGCGACGACAAACTAACGCCGGCGATCCCGACGCGCGGCGCGACTGCGGCCGCTTCAGCGCGGTTCGGCCGGCGGACGCGGCCGGCGATCGAGCGCCGTGATGCGCAGGCCGGTGATGCGATTGCGCGTCTTCTTGAGCACCCGGAACCGGAAGCCGTGGAAGGTGAAGCTCTGCCCAATCTCCGGGATTGAGCGCGCTTCATGAATCACGAGGCCGGCAATCGTCGTGGCATACTCATCCGGCAGATTCCAGTCCATCGCACGGTTGAGATCGCGAATGGGCACCGATCCGTCGACATGAAACGACCCGTCGAGCTGCGGACGCACGCCGGGAATATCCACATCGTGCTCGTCACTGATGTCGCCGACGATTTCCTCGATGATGTCCTCGAGCGTCACCAACCCCATCACTTCGCCGTACTCGTCGACCACGAGCGCAAAATGGGTCTTGCGCCGGCGGAACGCCTTGAGTTGCTCGGAGAGCGGCGTCGTATCCGGCACGAACCAGGGCGGCGTCATGATCGCTCCGATATCGACCTTGGCCGCATCCCCGCCCACCGCCTGCAATGCGCGCAGCAGGTCCTTCGCGTGCAGCATGCCGATGATATTTTCCGGCTTTTCGCGCCAGAGCGGCACGCGCGTGACCGGTGCCGCCAGGACGGCATTGACGATATCCGCCGGCGGATCGTCGGCATTGACCGTGACCATCTCGGTGCGATGGATCATCACGTCCGAGACTTCCAGTTCGCGCAGGTCGAGGACGCCGCCGAACATGTCGCGGTCCGCCTTTTCGACGCCGCCCTCCTTGTGAAGCAGATCGACGGCGCCGCGCAACTCTTCGCGCGGCGAAAGCACCGACTGGTTTTCACCGACCCTGAATCCCAACAGGCGCAGCAGGCGGTGCACGCACGCCTCGATCGCGATCAGCAATGGTCCGAACAGCGCAACGACAATCGTCATCGGGCGGGCGACCGCCAGCGCGACCCGGTCGGGAGCGTGAAACGCCACCGTTTTCGGCAGGATTTCGGCAAATACGACCACGATCAGCGTCATGGCGATGGTCGCATACAGAATGCCGACGTCGCCGAACACCGACAGCATGATGCCGGCCGCAAGTGTGGATGCTGTGATATTGACCGCGTTGTTGCTGAACAGGATCGCGCCGAGCAGACGTTCGCGTGAGGCCAGGAGGCGATTGACAAGCCGGGCGCGCGCATTGCCGTGCTTCTCCATCCGCGCCATCGCCGCGCGCGAGGATGCGGTCAGCGCCGTTTCGCTGCCGGAGAAAAAAGCGGATAGCAGCAGACAGACGGCGACAATGACGACGGCGATCCAGTCCTGGGCGATCATGAGCCGGCGATTTTATCTTCCAGAAAGGCGCATACCTGTTCGGCGGCGACGTCGGCGGCGACAAAGCTTTGCCCGATACCGCGCACGAGAATAAAGGTCAGTGTACCGCGCTTGACCTTCTTGTCCTGCGCAATCAGACCCATCAATTCGCCGGCGTCGGGCCGCCGATCGAGGTCCGCGATCGACGACGGCAGGCCGACCGCGGCAAGGTGCCGCATCACGCGCGCGGCGTCCTGCGCGGCGCACAGTCCCTCGCGTGCCGAAAATTCGAAAGCCAGCGCCATCCCGATCGCCACCGCCTCGCCGTGCAGCAGCCGGTCGGAAAATCCGGCCGCAGCTTCGAGTGCGTGGCCGAACGTGTGACCGAGATTGAGCAAGGCGCGGTCACCGGCCTCCCGTTCGTCGCGCGCGACAATCTCGGCCTTGCTGTGGCAACTCACGGCGATGGCCCGCTCGCGCGCGGCGCCGCCGGCAAAGACCTCCTGCCAGTTGGCTTCGAGCCAGGTGAAGAAATTGGCGTCACCGAGCAGCCCGTATTTGGCCACCTCGGCATAGCCGGCGCGGAACTGCCGCGGCGGCAAGGTGTCGAGCAGGGCGGTGTCGGCAATCACCAGCACCGGCTGATGGAAGGCGCCGATCAGATTTTTCCCGTAGCGCGAATTGATGCCGGTCTTACCGCCGACCGAGGAATCGACCTGGGCCAGAAGCGTCGTCGGGACCTGGATGAAATCGAGGCCGCGGCGCACGGCCGACGCGGCAAAGCCGGCCAGATCGCCGATCACCCCGCCGCCGAGTGCGATGACCAGATCGTTGCGCTCAATGCGTGCGGCGAGCAATTCGTCGCAAACCCGCTCGAACGTCGCCATCGACTTCGAACCCTCGCCGGAAGGCACCGTCACCGACGCCGCCTCAACGCCGGCCGCGGCAAGCGCTTGGCGCGCGGCGGCGAGATGACGGCGCGCCACATTCTCGTCCGTGACGATCGCGGCGCGCGCGCCCGGCCGCAGCG